>CBFGVE010000173.1:0-5925 GCA_965651915.1 uncultured bacterium | reverse complement strand
ACGCCGGTCTCCGCCTACGCCCGCATCCGCGCCGCGCTCCGCCGGACCGACCACGCCTCCCACACCTACCTGCTGGAGAGCGTCGAGGGGGGCGAACACGTGGGCCGCTATTCCTTCATCGGCGGCGCGCCGCGCGCCATCTTCCGCGCCTGGGGCCGCCGGGTCGAGATCGTCGAGGCCAAGGGAGGCAGCCGCGTCGCCGAGAATGCCGAGCCGCTTTCCGTTTTGCAGGACTACATGGCCCAGTTCAAGCCGGTGCGCGACCCCTCCCTCCCCCGCTTCTGCGGCGGCGCGGTGGGCTTCATCGGCTACGAGGCGGTGGCGCAGTTCGAACCCCGGGTCCCCATCCGCGACGACGGAGACCTCCGCTCGCCCGATCTCGTATTCATGGTTACCGACACCCTGGTGATCTTCGACCACACCCGCCACGCGATCAAGATTGTCGCCCACGCCCATGTCGAGGACGATGCCGCGGCGGCCTACGACCAGGCGGCTGCCTCCATCCGCCACCTTTGCGAGGCCCTGCGCGAACCGGTCTGCGCCGCCCTTGTCGATGTACGAACCGATCTACCCCCTCTCCCCGCCCGCTCCAATCTGACCCGCGAGGCCTTCTGCGGCGCGGTGGAAAAAGCCAAGGAGTTCATCCGTGCCGGCGACATCATCCAAGTCGTGCTCTCCCAGCGTTTCGAGGTGGACTTCGCCGGCGACTCGCTCGACGCCTACCGGGCGCTTCGCGCGGTGAATCCGTCCCCCTACATGTTCTGCCTCGACCTAGGCGGCAGCGCCATGGTCGGCTCCTCGCCCGAAGTTCACGTGCGCAACGAGGGCGGTCACGTGGAGGTGCGACCCATCGCGGGTACCCGCCCACGCTCCTCCGACGAGGCCGAAGACCAGAGGCTCGAGCGCGAGCTGCTGGCCGACCCAAAGGAGCGCGCCGAGCACATCATGCTGGTGGACCTTGCCCGCAACGACCTCGGCCGGGTATGCCGCTACGGCAGCGTGCGGGTGCCCGAGCTTATGGTCATCGAGCGCTACAGCCACGTCATGCATATCGTCTCCGACGTGACCGGCGAAGTCGGCCCCGACTTCTCCAGCTACGATGTGATGCGCGCGACTTTCCCCGCCGGCACAGTGAGCGGCGCGCCCAAGATCCGAGCCATGGAGATTATCGCCGCGCTGGAGAACTGCCGGCGCGGACCCTACGCCGGCGCGGTGGGCTACTTCGGCTTCGAGGGCAACCTCGACTCCTGCATCACCATCCGCACCATCATCCTCGACCAGGGCAAGGCCTTCGTTCAGGCCGGCGCGGGCATCGTCGCCGACTCGGACCCCGACAAGGAGTTCGAGGAAACCTGCAACAAGGCCGGCGGCATGCTCAAGGCCCTCTCGCTCGCCCGGCTGTTCGCCCCCGACGCATCCTCCACCGCCTCCGACGCAGGAGCCCCCCTATGATTGTGGTCATCGACAACTACGACTCCTTCACCTACAACCTCGTCCAGTATCTCGGCGAGCTGGGCGCCGAGGTGCGGGTCTACCGAAACGACAAGATCGATATCGAGGGGATCGAGCGCCTGGCGCCCGACCGCCTTCTGGTAAGCCCCGGTCCCTGCACCCCCAACGAGGCCGGCATCTCCTGCGAGGCGATCACCCACTTCGGTCGACGCATGCCGGTTTTCGGCGTATGCCTCGGACACCAGTGCATGGGCCAGGCCTTCGGTGGGCGCGTCGTCCGCGCCGGCCGGCTGATGCACGGCAAAACCTCGCCCATCCATCACGACGGCAGCGGCGTGTTCGCCGGCATGCCCAAGCCCTTCGAGGCCACCCGCTACCACTCGCTGCTGGTCGAGCGCGAAAGCCTCCCCCCCTGCCTCCGCATCACCGCCCAGACCGAAGAGGGCGAAATCATGGGCATGGTCCATACCGAACTGCCCATCCACGGAGTCCAGTTCCACCCCGAGTCGGTGCTGACCCAGGAGGGCAAGCGCCTCCTCGCCAACTTCCTTGCCATCTGAAAGTTCTCCGATGCACAAGCACAGCCACCGGGACATCTACAAGGTTAGGCCGAACGACCCGGCCGAGGGAGGCTCCGCACCCGAACCCGCACCGGCAGGAAACCGGGCGCTGTCCAGCACGGTCCGCAACAGCGTGGTCGGGATTCTACTCATGCTCGCCTTGCTGGGCCTCTCCTCCTGGCTGATCATCCGGCAGGAGCAGGCCAGCACCAAACCCGAATACGCCGAAGACCAGCAGCTCCCCCCGGCACCCGTGCCTGCATTCGGAACCCGGCCAACACTGCCCGACATCGCCATCCCTGAATCTACCGCAGAGCTGCTCGAAAATCTGCCCGGGGGCGCAACGGATGCCCGGCCCAGGCTGGCGCCCGACCAGATCGGCCGCGTGGTCGATCTCGCCCGCACCGCCCAGGAACACGTACGGCTGCGGGAATGGGAGCGCGCCGAGAAGGCTCTGAGGCAAGCGCTGGAAATCAGTCCTGACAACACGCTCTCCCTCCGCCTTCTCGGCATGGTTTTCATCCAGCAGGGGCGTTTCGACCAGGCCATTGCCATTCTCAAGCGCACCCTCGAAACCGACCCGTTCCGGGCGGAGACTCACGCCAACCTCGGCGCCGCCTACATGCACAAGGCCCAATTCGATCTCGCCGAGGACGCACTGCATACCGCGCTGCGCATCGATCCCGACTTCCCCGCCGCGCTGCTGAACATCGGCCTGCTCTACGTCGCCACCGAGCAGTACGCGTGGGCGGCGGACCATCTGGCCCGCGCCGTAGCCACCCAGCCCTCGAACCCATCAGCCCGCAACAACCTGGGTGTCGCCCTGATACGCCTGGGCGAGGCGGCCAAAGCCCGCCCTCATTTCGAGGCGGTGGTGAAGGAGCATCCGGACGTTACCCTCGCCTACTTCAACCTCGCCGTCACCTACGCGCTGGAGGGCGAGACCAGCAAGGCCATGGAATGGATACGGGAAGGGGCCCGCCGGTGCACCCCGCTTGCGCTGACGAAGTTCCTGAGCGATCCCGACTTCGCATCGCTCCGCAACATCCCCGAATTTGAGGCCATGCTCTCCATGGGCGCAGACGGTCCGGGCGTGCCCCGGATCTAAAAAGCCCAGGAAGACGGCTCCTTCCAGCGGTGAAGCGAGCCGATCACGTAAGGGCGGAAGAGGGGCTGGCCTGCCGCACGTTTCACCCCACCCGTCGCCAACACTGGCCGAGGGCAGGCAACCGCCCGCCCAAGCAAGACCGCGTAGCAGCCGGAAGCGTTAGAGGTTGCCTTCGATGCGGCTGAGCAGGTCGGACTTGGTCATGCCGCCTACTAGCTTCTGCACCACCTCGCCCTGCTTGAACAGCAGGAGGGTGGGAATGCTCCGAATGCCAAACTGGTTGGCAAGGTCGCCATTGCTGTCCACATCGACCTTCGCGATCTTCAGCTTGCCATCCATCTCGGCGCCCAGCTCCTCAAGAACCGGCGCGATCTGGCGGCAAGGACCGCACCAGGTCGCCCAGAAATCAACCAGGACGGGCACGGAGGCATCCAGTACTTCGGCCTGCCAGCTACCGGTATCGACATTCACAACATTTTTTCCAGCCATGATATAAACTCCTGCTTATACGAATGAAGCTTGATGGGTTGATGAAAGCAAAGATCGGGCATGAAGGCAATTCCTTACACCCTTAGTACGGCTCGGGCACCTAGAGGATGCGGCCATAGAACGGCCAGCTAGGCACCGAATCCTGCCCGAGGCCGATAGAATTGAGCTGGGCAGCCAGGACATACACGAGCACCCCGGCCACGACCATGGCAAGACCCGCAACCACGGTATAGCCCACGCCGGGAGCGGCGGCGGTGCCCGCCGGGGAAACCGGCCGAATCTGGGACGGGGTGGGGCTTGCCGCGAATCCGGTGCCCGACGAGGGCCGGGCCACGGTCAGGGGACGACCGGCCGAAGTTCCCATCTCGGGGCGCTTGATGCGAATCGTCTTGCGCTGTGAGGGAGGGCCCGACTCGCCTACGCTGGGAGGCAGGTCCACCCGCGAGGTGCCGCTCTTGCTTGCCTCGGCGGTGGTCGGCGAAGCAGCGGGGGCGGCTTCTCCGGGACGTTTGATCCGAATTGTTTTTCGCTGGGAGGGCGGACCCGACAAGGCAGCGTCGTCCGGCAGATTGATCCGCGAAGTGCCGCTTTTGGCTGCGGCGGCCTCCGGAGCAGCCTCGGCAGGCGACCGCTTCAGCACGCGAGTGGGCTGACTGGATTCTGGCTTGCGGATGCGTATGGTGCGCGGGACGCCCCCCGCACCCGCTGCAGCAGCCCCAGCCTCACCGCTCCCAGCCCGACGCTTGAACACATCAGAGGGCGCGGAGCCAAACACCTCGCTCAGGTCCACCTTGGTGGTGCGGTCGCGGCCAGCGGGCTCGGCCACCGTCGGGCGCTCCGAAGCGAGATCCTGCGCGATGATGCGCTGGGTGTCGGCCGCGCCGGGGCCGTCGCCATCCAGCTCGATGCGCATGGTGGCATCGTTCGCGGCCTTGTAGTTGTCGTCCTGCCCGGCGACAATGCCGGTCTCCAGATTCGCGGTGCCCAGCTTCGCCGCCTGGGTGGCGCCCAGGTCGGCCCGCTGGGTTTCGCCCTTGATGCCCTGGGTGTGGGCGGAGGAAAGGGTGACCTTCGAGGTGTCGGACTTGGGCGCCGAGGGAACGCCCAGCTCGACGCGCATCGTGCGACCGAAGGGATCGTTGCTGTCCCCGGTGGCCGAAGGCTTCGCCTGGCTAAGATCGAGCCGGGAAGTCTTGGCCTTGGCGTCACCCGCCGGAGCGGCAGGGATCTCCACCCGCATCGTCTGGCCAAAATCCATGGAGCCCTTCGGCTGGTCTTCGCCGCCGAGATCGACCCGCGACGTTTCGGAGCGGCCCGGACTGGAGGACCCGGAGAGGTCCACCCGCATGGTCTGGCCAAAGTCGGAGTCGCCAGATGCCGAAGCCTCCGGTGCAGCGGACAAATCGACCCGCGAGGTTTCCCCCTTGTCCCGCTCGGATGGCCCGGAAAGATCCACGCGCATCGTCTGGCCAAAATCGCCAAGGTCGTCTGCCTCATCGGGAACCGGCTTGGCGGCGGACAGCTCGATGCGAGAAGTCTCGGACTTGAGATCGGCAGGGCGGCCCTGGGGAATATCAACCCGGGAGGTGGACGACTTGGCATGTACGCCGCCGAGATGGATTTTTGGGGGAGCTTCGCCCGCAGCCTCGGTGGGGGGAAGATGGTCCAGCCGGTCCGTCTTCTTCAGGCCGTTCCCGTTGGCCGACTTGCCGTTCAGGTTGATTTTCGGCGGTTGGTTCTTCTGGGACTCGTTTTCGCTCATGAACAGCCTGCCGGTTGATTGTCGCTGACAATTGGAGGAACTTGAATACACTACGGAGAAAAGGGCTTCCGGTCAAAGGGAAATTAGCACTTCTACGGGAACCAGCCTGGTTGCCGGCCGATCCGACCAGTGGCATGAAACATCCTCATCAACTGATTCCAGCAAAGACTCCCCATCGGCGCGCCTTCCCGATGAGTGCGGCAGGCTGCCTTGCCGCCCTCCTGCACCTCGCCGGCTGCTCCCCCTTGACCGAACAGGAAAAAGCCTACTTCGAGAGCCGGCGCGAGCTGGAGCGCCAGGAGGAAGTTCTGACCACGGTTCTCACGGCGGGCGAGGCCTATGCCGAGCAGATCGAGAAAGTCAAAGCCTCCCCCGCGCCCGAAGGCCCCGGCACCACCGGAGACTGGATCGCGGGCATTCCAAAGCGCGAAAACGGAGAGGTATGGTTCGCCCGCTGGCAGGCCAGGTCCCCGACGCTCAACCAGTTCGAGGTCCGCTACACCTATACCCTGATGGACGCGGCCCGCAATGCCGAGGAGCGCGGCCTCCGCTGG
>CBFGVE010000172.1:0-5935 GCA_965651915.1 uncultured bacterium | reverse complement strand
AAACCGCCGCGATGGCCAGCAGCACCAGCGCAGCTCCAGCAACTATCCATTTCTTAGATGCAGTCATATCAGTGATTCCTTTATGGGATGTGGCTCGACCAGTCCTGCTCCTTCAACTCTTCCCTCTTCTCGTCGACATGGTTCTGGTTGCGGACGCAGAGGCCGCTTCCGGTTCCTGGATCGTAGCCATTCGCGTTGGTGTAGGGATCCCCCGGGGGATTCTTCACCTGCTCGGGATCGATCCACCCATGGTCCCAGTTGCCACGCCATTTCATATTCTGAACGCGGTTCGCTGGCAATACATCGAACCCCAGAGAGACGCCAGCCCCGCCGTCCTTCTCCCACATGTCGTTGATTGCGTCGCTATCGCTGTCAGCGGCACCGGCCCACGCCAAGTTGGGACCGAACCCGCCTTGTTCCGGTGGAAGCTGCTTGGATTGACGATGGGCGTTCTCATGGTGGATCGTCCGGATAAACCAATAAATGCCCGACTTGTTGGCGTCGTAGACAACCATGCGGTCCTTCCAGGGCGAAAATAGCGTGGGCACGTAATATCCCGCCTCCCCTTCGTCTCCAAGGTTCGCGGAGTTGTACAGCATTACTGTAGTCTGAGGCCCGAACGTGCCACTCTCCGGGTGGCTGAATTGGTTCGCCACCTGCTGCCAGTACACATACCAGTTCGGGTTGCCGGCGGCAACGTGGTTCGCGGTTAGGGTGCCGGCGGGGTCTTTTCGGTTGGCCGCTCCACGCCATGAGGGACGAGGTGGCGTGGTTAGTGAATTCTGGGTCCCATCGTCTCTATCCGTTTTCTCCCGTCCGGCTCGACATAGATATACCATCGCTCTCCGCCCGCTGGCTGCATGGCGTTGTAGCGCCGCATCGCGTCCTCGACCACCCGCCAGTCCGCATCGTCCAGCGCCAGGGTTCTGTCCTCTAGCTCCATCCATAATAGACTAATGAACAGAACCACAAGCGATACATCATGGTCTACCCCCGGAAAAGTGCGGATGATTTCGCGCTGAACCTTCTCGGCGGCTCTGGGCGGAAGCGGCGTGAAATCCGGTATAGGGATGCGTTTCTTTCTGGTCGCATCCGCGTATTGGTAGCCCGTGATGGCAAGCTTGGCATCTACTATACTTTCATTAGTGCCTTTCCTAAGCATGGCCACAATAGGCTCCGTGCGCCTGCGCGCTTCGATCTCCTCCTTTACCCGGGGAACACCGAAAACCGCCGCGATGGCCAGCAGCACCAGCGCAGCTCCAGCAACTATCCATTTCTTCGATGCATTCATAATGGCGAGGTTAATGCAGGGTAATTGTCGGCACCACGTGCAGCCTGCCGTCGTCCGCGACATACGCATGGAGGGGCGAGTATCCGTGTTCTCGGGCGTAGCGCTGTTGGCGAGCCACGGCCTCCATGACGAGCTGCTGATCCGTGGGACGCACCATCACGTCAACTCCCGTTCCGTCATAGGCGCACTGACTTAGCGTTGTAAGTAAAGGTCTAATGTCCATTCCTTGAGCATTTCGAAGCATTTTCCGAACCTGCCTCTCAATCAGATATTTCCCGGCCCCTAATTCACGCGCGTCTATTAGTTGGGCCATGGCGAGCTGCCGCACCTCTGGACGGGCCGAACCCAGGCCCTCGGCCAGCTCCCGAGCCGAAGCAAGGGACGGGCGGATTGCGCCATAATAGGCGAGCACGATTCCGGCAATGGCCAGCACTGCGGAGGCGAAAATCCACGTTTTTACTCTCGTCGTCATAATAGCCCTTTTCATCCAATGCTCGGAACCGCCGCGAAAGAATAGTTCCAATGTCTGGACAATGGCTACAGGCTTGCACCTCCCCGCCTCAAGCAGGGGCCCATTGGCAATCGCAATGGCTTCAAGGCTTCCGCGAAGCCCGTCTCAATCCTGCACAACAAAGTTTGCGACCCTCCATTGGCCATCCTCGGTTTGCATCAATTTGAAGCCATGGCGCGGATGGGGTCCATTATACCGATCAATGGCATTTGCGACGATATTTCGGGCGTCCTCACTGTGATTCACAAGATCCAGGCCTTCTCCCTCCAGACCTGTGAAACCAGCCAGTATGCTGGATAAGACATTCCGGTTTGTGCTGGTGGCCAGAATATCAAGCAGTAGTTGCCTGACAGCTCTCTCCCCCTCCCCGTGGAGCGGTTTGTATCCTTCCAAGAGGGCATTTTTGTAGGTACGCCCGCCTGGAAGATAGTAGCCATAATATCCCCTAATAGCCAACGATGCCTCGGCGATTTCGTCTTCGCTTCCGCTGGCCAACTTCTCAAGAATAGGCTTTGCCTCCTTTAGCGCAAGATAGCGGTTGTCTACATATCGCCACACCACTGCGCCAATGACCACTATAGCGAGCATCGCAGCAATAAAGACCATTGCTTTATTAATTCTATTCATTTTCATTCTGACCATCACCTTCTACTATGTGCGACCAATCCTTTTTCTTAATCTCCATTGTTTCAGCAGCGACATGGGCCTCGTTGCGGCAGCACAGGCCCCGCCCAGTTTCCTCCTGGAAGCCCGCCGGGTTCGTGTAGTTGCCCGCGGCGAGGCCTGCTGCGGCGTCTTCCAAACTGTCCCATCCGTGTTCCCACGCGCTGCGGCGCTTAATGTCAAGTGCACGCGCTGCTGTATCGTTTAGGGGCGACACTATATAGCCCAAGGTATGCCCGTACCCACCCTCGGATTCCCAAGAATCGAAAATGCCATCGCGATCCACATCGTTCGCGGCATTGTACGACAAGCCTATTCCCCATCCTCCCTGCTCATTGGGCAGTTGCTTTGAGTTCCGATGACCGTTTTCATGGTGGATCGATTTTACACATTTAACAATATTCGACTGATTTGCGTCATACGTAGTAATCTTGTCCGCGAATGAGGTTCCGAAGTAAATGCATGAGTATTTTGCTACTGTATTGGATGTGCCCGGTTCAAATTCGCTGCTGTTGTATTCCATTTTCGTTTGCGGGCCAAAGCCAAACCCATCCGCCACCTGCTGCCAGTACACATACCAGTTCGGGTCGCCGGCGGCAACGTGGTTCGCGGTTAGGGTTCCGGCGGCGAGCGCGGCGGCGGCGGCGCGGGTGCCGGTGCGCTGGTAGCGGAACTGCACCGGCTGGTAGTAGGCCCACTGCGGGCGCGCCTCGAAACCCAGGACGACGTTGGTGTTGCCGAAGTGGTCGTTGTGGGGCGGCATGGCGCCGTAGGTGAAGGTGGAGACCCTCCCGCCCTGCGCGGTTTGCGCCTCCCCGGGCCCGACCGGGCCCACGTCGGGCAGCTTCCACTCCAGCATCCCCCAGACCAGCTCGCGGTCCGCGGGGGCGAGGCCTTCCAGCTCCGCCGCCTCGCAGCGCGCGACGCACTTGCCCGGGTCTGCGGGGGTGTCGAACACCAGCAGCGCCTCGCTAGCCGAAGCGGCTCCAGACTCCCCTCCGGGCGGCAGCGCCCCTGACGGGCGGGCGATGCTCATGTCCGGGCAGATAAGTTTCGATGGATTGATTACGCCCGCCAGATCAACCTGCACCGATGCAATTTCCTCTGGGACTCCCACGTACTTGAGGTTCTGGGTGCCTCCACCGTACTGCACCATTTCCGCTTGGACCCGCCACCGTCGGTGCCGCGATGGAAGGATGAACCGCCCCCTGGAATTCTCATGGTCCAGAAGCGCCGCTCCCTCCCCGTTCGCCTTCAGGCGTGCCGAGCGGTCGTCGTCGAACAGCTCGGCCCCCACGAGATTTGAATCGTTCCCCTGCTTGAAGAACAGACTGGAGACGCCTTCAAATCTGGGCGCGAAGCTGTGCCCGCCGAGCCCAGTGGAAGGTTTTGCTACAATGGAGACTTCTACAACGGTCTCGACCGGAGACTCCGCGTCCGGCGAGGCCCAGTGCCGGACGGGAAAGACATACCGGGGAACGCCCGCACCGTCCAGGGGAATTGCGGAATTCTCCGCGTACTCCAGCTCGCCCTCGACGGCGTCGAACTCGAAGATTCCTTTGTTTCCCGCGTTTTTGAACAGCATCAGCGCGTCTCCACGCTTCACCTCCAGCTCGGCCCTGTAGCGGCCTGGCTGCCTCGCGACAACCCGGGCCTGGATACCCGACTGCCATCCGGCCGAGGCACCGACCAGCAGCGCGTTGGTGATCGAGCCTACCGTGGTCTGGCCAAGGAGCCTGACGACATCTCCGCCGACCTCCACCCCGTCCCTGGTGAAGCGCGCGTGAAGTTCAAATTCGGATGCCTGCATTCCCTGCAGGTAGACCAGAACCGCCCCCCCGGACTCGGAGGCTACGGCATTGGCTGAGGATACGGGCACTTCCACCGGGTGGCCGAGAAGCACGGCCCGCTTGTTAACCCAGACCGCTGATTTCGTCCCGGCTCGCGTGTCCCGTCCGCCGTCCGCCTCGCCGGACTGCGCCTGCTGGATGGTGAAAGTGCCCATGGACATCGGGGTCTGCGGCAGGGGGGCCTGCGGAGACTCCTCCCCCTCCCGGTAGACGCTCCAGTCGTAGAGGGCCACCTCGACCGACAGGAGGTCCGGATGGCTGGCAATGCCCAGAACAGGGAATATCTCCCCGCTTTCGTCGGCGGTGTAGCTCTCCGCGTCGAAATAGGCGAACTCGCTGAGGTCGGATGGGTTCGAGGGGGTGTTTTCAAGCACTGCCCCGCCATCGAACTCCACGCGCTCGACGAAGAGCCGGAACTCATGCCCGGCAAAGGGCTGCCATGGCCCGCCCGCGGTTCCATCCCGGTGGTGCCCCAGCCTTATCTTGTAGGGGATGCTGGCGGGAGGCAGTGCGGGCTCGTCTCCAAGAACCACCCACTCCCCCGGCTCCTCGACGCCATCCCATTCGAAAACCACTTCGGTCTGGACGCTGCAGGCGGAGATGGTGCACTGGCCCAGCGTGTCGCTGGAGGTCAGGACCGCACGTGCAACGCCTTCGGCATCGGTCGCAAGTTCAATCGTAGTCGTCGCGTTGGGAAGCCCGCTGTCGCTGGCCACGTCGGAGCCGCCGGCCAGTTTCGCGCTCCGCTCGGGGTTGGTCCCCCGTCCGCCTATTATCCCGACGGTAACCGACAGGCCTTCTAGCGGCGGCTCCACGTGCACCCGTATGTCTGCCATATGGGCGTCGGTTCCAAATCCGCCCGCCCCGATGGCCAGGCCTGGTTCCTGCATGCCTTCCTCCCCGCCCCTGGGTATGACTTCGATCGCCGTGACTTCGATCACCGTGACGGTAACCGAGTTCGAAGCTCCGGGATCTGAGAGGGACTGGGCTAGAATGATGTATTCGCCGGGGACGGTCGCGGAGAATGCGGTCGAGGATCCCTCCGCCGGGCTCACGTCCGCCTTGGCCCCCTCGACATCCGAGGACCAGCTCCAGCGCACCGAATCATCCCGGGCCATTCCATCCACTGCATACATGTACGAGGCACTGACCAGGATGTCGGAACCCAGGCATGCCACCGGCGGTTCAGCTCTCAGGAGAAGCTCTCCTCCCGTCTCCAGGCTGTAGTTGAACGCGTTGTCCGACTCGCCCGCCTGCTCCCCGCCTCCGCCGCACGGACCGGTTTCTCCCGAGACGGAAGAGACGAAAGCCTCCTCCGAGGGCTGCGATTCCGAAATCGTGTAGGTGAACTCGAACACGCCTTCTTCGCCGCACGCGGACTCGAGGGCGTCGGGCGCCATCCATCCTATGCGCAGGTCCGGCTGGCTGTCGCCGAGCCTGGCCCACTGGTCGGAAGGCGAGAGCAGCCGGAAAATCCACGTGCCCGTCTCGGTCGCGCGGGAGAAGCGCACGGTGTGGCTTCCCTTGCTTATCGTCTCCTCCCTAACTTCTCCCTGGGCCCTCACCCCGGCCGCGCCAGCCGCCATGGCCAGCGCCGCCAGCAGAATCCATGTTCCCGCC
>CBFGVE010000171.1:0-5947 GCA_965651915.1 uncultured bacterium | reverse complement strand
ACCCTCGGCCGCTGGCCCAACCGTGGATCATTCGCCTACACCGTCACCGCGCCCAGCGGCACCAGCTTCACCTACAGCGGCACGCGGCCCAGCGCGTGGTCCAAGGCCGAGGATCTCTGGATTCACGGATACTTTCAGCACTTGTGGGCCGATTTCGCCCGCCAGGCCTCGGTGAACACCGCCACCAAGACCATCACCCTCGCCTCGCCGATGACCTACGGCATGTTTCCCTCCAAGCCCTGGTTTGCCTTCAACTTGCTCGAAGAAATCGATATTCCCGGCGAGTACTACATCAACCGGGATACCGGCATGCTGTACTACTATCCGCTTGGCAACCTCGCTAGCTCCGACATCCTCCTCACCACCAGCGACTCCACCCTGCTCCATGTCGCTGGTGCCAGCGACATGCTGTTCGAGGGAATTACGCTGCTCGGCGCCCGGGGTGCGCTGATGGAGGTTGAAAGTGGAACCGGCAACCGTTTCCTGATGTGCCGGTTTATTGGCTCCGGGGCAACCGCCGCGAACTTCTCGGGAGGAAGCTCCGGGAATACGCTGGACCGCTGCGAGATCGCCCACAGCGGTGGCGTTGGCGTTTTTCTGTCGGGAGGAAACCGCAGTACGCTTGCGCCGGGAGGCAATGGGATACGCAATAGCCGGGTACACCATTTCGGTCGGCTCACCCTGACCTACCAGGGGGCGGTTAGTTTTAGTGGGGCTGGAAATTTCGCCGTGAACAACCGTTTCCACGACGGCGACCACACCGCCGTCCGCATTACCGGAAACAACCACCTCGTCGCCCATAACCGCATTCACGACGTGCTCAAATGGACCGAGGATGCCGGTGCCATCTATACCGGGCGGGACTGGAGCTTCCAGGGCAACCGGATCATCAACAATCTGATCTATGACGCGAACAGCGGTTTCTCCGACTTCATCCAGGGCGTCTATCTCGACGACGCGGCCAGCGGCTTCGAGGTCCGCGGTAATATTTTCTACAATATCGGCGGCAACGCGATGTTCAACGGTGCCGGGAACAACAACCGGTGGGAACAAAACGTCGTGGTTCAGTGCGGCGCGTTTCACCAGGGCGACGACCGCTACGGCAGGCTGGTCGCCAACGAGGGAACCGGCAACTCCTGGGATCTTTTGTTCAAGGTGAACAAGCTTCCCTGGAAGCAGAGCGCCTGGACCTCCGCCTATCCGCATCTCGCGGTAGTCCCCAACAATTATCCCGGCGCTAGGCCGTGGTATATGCCGACCAACACCGTTGTGTCCCGCAACATAAGCTGGCAGAACGGCACGGAGTATGTGGGGGACTGGATCTTTAGCTACTACAAGGAGCGGAAAAACAACCTCGTCGGTCAGGATCCGCTTTTCGTCAGTCTGGGCTCTCTCAACTTCTCGTTTAAAACCAATTCCCCCGCGCTGTCCGTTCCGGGCTTTACCCCCCCTCCCGTGGATGAGATGGGCCTTCATCCTGCCTGGGTTGGCAAACGGGACGCCAACTGGAGCAATCCGGAGAACTGGGCGCCGCCGTTCGTTCCCGACAGCTACGAGACCGCCGAGCTGGGGTATTCCAACGCGCTTCACCACGTGGTCCGCCTGACCTCCCATACCACGGTTAGGCGGCTTGTATTCACCGGGCCGGATTCCGTCCTGGAGAATCTCAGCCCCGCCCGTCGCCTCACCGTTCATTCCGGCGGATTCAAGGTGCTAGGCGGGTCCCACGTCATCCGCGGCGAAAAATCCCTCGACGCGAACCAGTTCGAAGTGCTGCTCCCGCAAAGCCTCGATTTCGACATTGCCGAAGGGGCCGATCTAACCATCGACGCCCGCATCCATCACGCCGGATTCAAAGATGCCTACCACACCAAGAAGGGAAAAGGGCTGCTCGTCCTCGGCGCTCAAAGCTCCGGCCTCACCGGGTCGTGGAACCTGACTTCGGGTGGATTCCGCATTGCCGAGGGTACCCTCCGCTATGCGAACCTTCACGCCCTTGGACTCGTCACCACGCCCATCCGGGTCGACAACGGGGCAACCCTGGAGCTGGCCGCCGACTTCCTCCCCGCCGGGGCGGGGATTCAGATAGGGGGCTTCGGCCACGACGGCCAGGGCGCGCTCCGCTCGGATGGCGAGGACCGCGCCATAGCCTTTAGCGCCAGCCGCGGCATCGAGCTGCTGGCTAACTCGGCTATTCGGGTCGACGCCGGCGTCCTCACCATCTCGCGATCCATTGCCGGAGGCTTCGGACTGACCAAGCTGGGGGAGGGAACGCTGGTCCTCGCCACCGCGACCAACACCCTCGGCGGTCCAACGCTCATTAGCGCGGGCTCGCTGCTCGTGAACGGCGTCGCCTCGACCGGTCCGGTGTCGGTGGCCACCTCCGCCCGGCTCGGGGGGGGCGGCACGGTGGGCGGACCCGTCACCGTGCAGGCGGGCGGCACGCTGGAGCCGGGCGATGCCGGCGGCACGCTCGACCTGCTGGCTGGGCTCTCCGCTCAAGCAGGTTCCACGCTCCGCTTCCGCCTGGGCGACCGTCCGTCGTCGCTCCAGGTACACGGCGATCTTCACCTCGCCGGCGCGGTCGAGCTGGTTGCGGACGGCGAAATCGTCGCGGGCAGCTACCCGATCATTCACTACGCGGGCGCTTTGGATGACCAGGGGGTGACGCTCGGAGAGGTGCCCGACAACGGGTTTCACTACAGCCTCGACACCCAGACGCCGGGGGAGATCCGCCTGGTCGTGCGCACCCCGTTCCAGCAATGGGCGTCGGCAGTGTTCCCCAATCCCGAGGTCGCGCAAGCCCAGCCCGACTACTACGACCCGGACAAGAAGCTCACCGTCTACCAGCAGTTCCTCGCCGGGCTGGATCCCACCGATCCCGATTCCCGCTTCGCCATGGCCACCCAGGAGGCGCAGGAAGGCGGCGCGGGCTACCGGGTGAGCTGGTCGAGCGTGGGCGGAAAGCGCTACCGGGTCCAGTACTGCGACGACCTCGTGGCCGGCCACTACACCGACATCGTCCGGGACACCGCCGATGAGACGGATCCGGGGGAGGAAGGCGCGCCCGGCACCATGACCTTCGAAGACGACTTCAGCCAAAGCGGTCCACCACCAACCCCCCTCCGCGTGTACCGCATCCGCCTCGTCCTGCCCGAAGAATAGCCCCCGGTCCGCAGCGTTTCTTCTTCCTTTCCATAAAGAGCCTTGATCTGGTCTGCCTGCCTGATTAGAGTCGCAGCTTTACGGCGCTCTCACCGGGAGATGGTTACAGGTGGAAGAAACTTGGCGAAAGGATGTTCTCATTGCCACGGCAGGCATGTCGCCTGCCGTGATCACCGAGACGGTATGGGCGCTCGCCCATGAAGAGCAGCCCACTATCCCCCATACCGTCATTGCCCTGACGACCCGGCGGGGAGCGCAAAAAATCCAGGAGATGCTTTTCGACGGTGGGGGCTGGAAATCCCTCGTGGGTGCGCTTGCCTCCGAGGGTCTTATGCGTCCCGGGCATCTGCGCTTTGGCCCTTCCTCAGACCTGTTGCGCCTGCTGCCCGATGCAGCCGGTCAGTCCAACCTGGAGGACATAGATACCCCGGGCGACAGCATGGCCGCCGCAGACTTCATGCTGCGAACGGTGAGGGAATTCACCGAAGACGACACCACTCGGGTGATCTTGTCTCTTGCTGGCGGACGGAAAACGATGAGCGCCTTGATGATGTCCTGCGCCACCCTGCTGGGCCGCCCCCAGGACCGCGTGTGCCATGTGTTGGTCAACCCTCCGTACGATTCCCCCCTGCTCGATCCGCCATTTCTGTTCCCCGCTCCGGATGCCGTCCACCGTTTACAGGGGGTGCATTATCGGGCCGACGCGGCCTCGCTGCGGCTTGCCGATATCCCTTTCGTCCGGGTGAGAGACTGGTACCGCGACAAATTTAGCGGAACCCCGCCCAGCTACGATATGCTGGTCAATCGCGTCCAGCATGCGCTGGCGCGGGGACCTGCGCCGCAGGTAGAGGTCGACCTTTCTTCTTCCGTTTTTATGGTGGGAGAAGAGCCTCTTAGCCTTAGCGCGTCCGAGGCGGCGGTTTTCGCCGCGCTTCTGCGCCGCCGTTATCGCGGGCTCCCCGACTGCTCCGCATGGGCCGATCTGTGCGAAGACATCGACAAGCTGAAGGGCTTTCAAGACGTTCCCGCCGGCTGTCGCTGGCTGCACGATTTCCAGGCGGCGGCTCCGGCGGTCGACAAGGAAATGGTCCGAAAGACCGCTTCGTCGCTACGGAAAAAGCTGGAGTCCTGCCTAGAGTCCAGTGCGCTTGCCAATAGCCTCGTTCCGCGCATGCAGGGCGGGAGGCCTTTTATGCCCTACCCGGAGGACCGCTTGCGATTCACCGACCTTCCCGACGTCTGCTGACGTCGGGATTCCTGATTTCTCGAACCGCCCGCCTATGATGGACAGAAAAACGGAGACGACTATGAAAGACCCCGCCTTCTGGAGAAGCAAGCTGCTCGCCTTTCTGCACGATCCCCCCAGCAAGCCCCTGGATATTCCGGGACACGAGGTGGTGGCCAGGAGCCTCTGCACCGCCGCCGGACTCTCCGAAGAGGAGATTCAGTCATGGAAGTCCTCGCGGTCGAGCGACTGGTCTGCCGCGGCGGCCGACCGATTCCCCTTTCCCAAGGCGTCGAAGGTCGCCTCGAAGTTCGACGGATCGGCCGAGCACCCGTTCCGGCATCCGCTTGGGGGATCGAGCTACCTGTTCGAGAAGCCCCTGCCCACGGCCGCGTTCACCGAGGATGTTTTTCAGACGGTGCAGAAGGGCATCCATGTCGAGGCGCTTCCCGAGGATCGCCGCGACTGGGCGAATTTCTTCCTTCACTGGCGGCGCTGGCCCGAGGAAAGCGCCCGCAAGGATCCACGCACGGCTTTTCTGCCCGCCGACACCCGCCTGCCCGACCACGCCATCTGGTGTCACAACAGCCTGGTCTCGGCTTTCCAGTCGGTGCTGCACGGCGGAGGCAAACCCGCCTTTCTGCTGTTTCAGATCGGCCCGGTGCAGGAGTTCATCGCCCAGGCCCGCAGCACCCGCGACCTCTGGAGCGGCAGCTACCTGCTCTCCTGGCTTTCCGCCTGCGCGATGAAGATCGTGGCCGATGCGGTGGGGCCTGACGCCGTAATTTTCCCCAACCTGCGCGGACAGCCCCTGTTCGATCTGATGTACCGTCACGAGCTGTTCGATGCGCTGACCTACCCCGACGGGAAGGGCGGCCATGAATCCCTGCGCGAGCGCATGAAAGCCCATCCCGGCGAATATCTCATCCCCACGCTGCCCAACCGCTTCCTCGCCCTGGTGCCGGAAGCCGAGGGGGCGGCCATCGCCAAGGAGGCTGAACAGCGCCTCCACGACGAACTCGCCGCGATCGGACAGGCCTGCTGGGCCTGGCTCGGCAAGCAGGGCCACGCTATCGAAGACCGGTTCAACCAGCGCTTCCAGGCCCAGCTCAAGGACTTTCTAAGCATCCAGTGGCAGGTCGAGCCCTGGAACGCGGGCAAAGTCGCCGACGACGTCCGCCGCTACGCCGCGCTGCACGACGAGCCCTCGAACGGAGCGAAGAACCTGGAGGCGCTTTGGAAGCTCGCCACGGAGGGAATCCCAAAAGAGGATCGCGACGGCCGCATGGTGGGCGGAGGCGATTTGTCCAATGCGGGCTTCTGCTGGGGCTTTTTCCAGGAGCGCGCCGCCCATGCCTTCGACGGACGCCGTCGGCTCCGCGATTTCGGGGCGTGGAACACCGACGCCGCCATGGCCGGCGCCCGCAAGGACAGTCTTTCGGGAAAGGAGGAGGCGATTGGCTCGGAAAAGTGGTGGGAGAATGTTCGGGCCGATGACAAGTTCAAGAAGTTCTTCAAGTCGTCCGATGTCCTCGGCGCGGTGAACCTCGTCAAGCG
>CBFGVE010000170.1:0-5947 GCA_965651915.1 uncultured bacterium | reverse complement strand
CGAGCCATAGTAAACCTGGCGGGACCATCTGTAAACTGGATAGGCGGATCAATCCTCCGCCATCGGAGGAAACACATAGACCACGGGATAGTCGGTCTTGAGCGGTGCGATGAGGTCCAGCAGCTCGCCGTAGCGAAGGTCGGGCGGGCAGAACAGCAGGAGCACCGGCACCGGGATGTAGTGGGTGCGGAGGTGGCCAGGAAGCGCCTCGGGCGCGACCAGTCCGTAGGATTCCACCTTGAGCGTCGGCTGGTCGGCGTCGTCCGACCACTGTTGAAGAATGCGGATGGGCTGGACCCGCAGGGCACCGTCTTCCCGCCGGATATGAAGCTCCCACGGCTGGCTGGGGCGCCGGTCGCGGTGCGCAAAGGCGGGGTTGGGGTGGAAGGATTTGTAGTAGAGTCCGCCGGGTGGAGGGGGCTCGATGCGTATTTCCAGGTCGCGCTCAAGCGCTTCGAGCTTGGGCGAGAAGGTTCTGAGGTGGCCGATGGACACGTCGCGGCTGGGCGCGAAATGGAGGTGGACGTCGCGGCCCTGGTCCCGCTGGGTTTTCAGGAGTTGCCGGAGATCCTCCGGGCCTACGAGATCACCTCGGGGCTTGGTCTCGCCCCCAACCAGGTAAAGCGAGGGAGGGGCCTCCGCTCCGCTGCCGGGTTCGAGCCGGAGTTCAAAATCAAGCTGGGTGCTTTGGCCGGAAGGGGCGGTGGGCTCGAAAATAAACGCGACGATAGTGCCTTCGGCCAGCATCCGGTCGGGGTTGGGGAACAGTTTGCCGTAGACTTCGGATTTGGCAACCAGTCCGGGAACGTCGAACAGGGTCTGCCCGTCGTTGAACACCGAAACGATGCTTCCGGGATCGAAGGCGTCAATCGCGAGCTGGCCCTCCAGCTCGCCGGCGTCCTCGCCCAGGAGGTAGGAGCCGGTGAAAAGCCAGTGGGCGTTATCCAGCGTTTCGCCCCGTTCGCGGTCGGTTACCAGGGACTGGGCGGGGTAGAGCGTGATCGACTGCTTGTCCGCCCGCGTCCGGGCTGGGCTCTCCACCGTGATCCGGACCCGTTCGCCACGGGGCCAGAATGCCTGATCGCGGGGGGAGACCGGCCGGCCGGGGGGGGCTCCGATAAATTCCAGGGCCTTACGGATGTCGGAGCCCCGGGCGAACGATACCGCGAGTGCTTCGTAGCCGTGGCTGCTGCCGGGTGCGATCAGTAGAAATTCGACTTCGGTTTTGGCGTCGAGGCCCACCGCCTCGGCGTAGACGCGGACCTGGCCGGCCGCGCGGTTGGCAAGCAGGCCGGGCAGGACCATGACATCGTCGCGGCCTCGGTAGGCTTCCTGGTCGCGCTGGAATACCTCGGCGATCCGGTCCACGTTGGCCTGCCGGAGATTGTGGGGGGCTGGGGTGATCTCACGCTTGTCGGCCTGGACGGAGATCGCCGAGGCGATCAGCAGCCAGGCGACGGCGTGGAGGAAAGTGGCTGGGGCGCTAGAGTCAGTCATAGTGCATCCGGGGTGCGGGGGAGTGCGAGGACTATAAGCCCGTGGGCTTCCCATGCAAAGGCGCTTCGTAGCGCGATCAAAAAATAATATTATTCTGCGAAATCGACTCGACACGCCCAGTCCAAAGGAATAGGTACTCGCCAATGTCGGTTTCGAGTCCCCGAGTTCGTGGGGCCGTGGCGCGCCGGCTGGTCCCCCCCCTCAATTTTCAGGAGTCGCGTATGCAGTGCGAAAAGGTGTTTACCCGTTCCGAACCCGTGATTCCCCGGCGTGGCGTTCACCTGGATCTCAAGGGACTGCCCCCGACGCCCGGCCGCCTGGTCGAGCTGCTGCGCCTCTTCGCCGCACTACGGTTCGATTTCGTGCTGGTCGAGTGGGAGGATTCCTTCCCCTGGACGGTGGACGAGCGGTTCCGGAGCCCGACCGCCTACACCCCCGGCGACATCGCCCGGTTTCGGGACGAGGCCGCCCGCCTGGGCCTAGAGATTATCCCGCTGGTGCAGTGCCTGGGGCACATGGAGACGCCCCTCAGCGTCCCGGGCTACGAGCGCCTGCGCGAGCTGCCGGATAACGAGTCGGGCCTTAACCCGCTCGCCCCCGGCGCCCGCGAACTGATCCAGTCCATGGTCGACGACGTGCTCAAGCTGCTGCCCGATGTGCGGCGCTTCCATCTGGGGGGCGACGAGGCCCGGACCTTCGGCAAGAGTCCCGAATGCCAGGCCTTCATCGAGCAGCATGGAAAAGGCGCCCTCTATCTGCACCACGTCGAGCCGATGCTCGACGAGCTTAACCGGCGCGGTATCCGGCCCATCCTCTGGCACGACATGATGAACGATTGGAGCAGCGAGGCGCTGCACGCGCTCGCTCCGAAGTGCGACCTCATGCCGTGGGGCTACGGGGGGCACCCCGACCACACCACCCACCATTACAACACAAAGTACATCAAGCGCTTCAGCGAGCACGGGTTCGCGCTGTGGGGCGGCACGGCCTACAAGGGGGCGAGCGGGCCGGACTCGGACCTGCCGTCGTTTTCACTGCACACCAAGAACGCGATGGGCTGGACCGAGGTGGCCCAGCGCTTCGGCTTTATTGGGATCGTGGCGACAGCCTGGAGCCGCTACAGCGTCGATAATCTGCAATGCGAGCCCATCGACTCCAGCCTGGATTCCCTAGTCAACGTCGCCGTGATTCTGCACGACGGCCAGCCCCCCGAGGGTGGTGAAGCGGCCTATGCGGAGGCTCTGGAGGAGTGTGGCGAGCGGGAGCGTTTCGAGGCATGCAAGAAGGCGATACAGCGGCTGGCGGAGCTGCGGTCCAAAGGCTGGCAGCACGTCCAGAAAGCCCGCCAGGTGGCGGTGCTGGCCCGGATGGACGCCCGCCGCGTCAGCTCCCGCAACCTCAAGCTGGGCCTGCTCCCGCTGACCGAACTCGAAGGCCTGGTGGCTGGTGCCGACGAGGTCGCGGCCGAGGTGCGCCGCGCATTCGATGGGCTGGTGGAGCCCGTCTGGATCGAGGAATACCTGGAGACTAGACTCGTCCCCCTCCGCGAAGAACTGGCCGACCTAAAGAAGCGCCTGCCGCAAAATGACAATAATAAATGACTGACCCCTTTTTAGCGTGTTGACCGATCTCACCCTGTAAGTTATTTTATTACAAGCAGCACTAAAGGAGAGATCATGAGAAGCACGATAACCATCAGCGTTCCCGAGCAAATGCGTTCCGATCTCGATAAAGTGTCGCAATTGGAAGGTGTGTCTCGTAGCGACATTGTTCGAGAATCACTGCGCGACTATTTGTTTGTGCGCCGCTTCCGCAGTATGCGCAGCGCCATGGTGGGCAAGGCTTCGCGCCGGGGTATCTATACCGACCAGGACGTGTTTGACCGAGTATCATGAGGCTGGTGCTCGACACCAATGTGCTGATCGCCGCATTCATCTCCCATGGGGTATGCAATGAGCTTCTTGAACATTGCGTACTCACCCATGAAGTCGTTCTGTCTGAATTTATTCTCCGTGAGCTGAAAGAGAAACTAACCGGCAAGTTCAAGTTCACCGTGCGCGAAGCTAAAGCCGCAGTCCAGTTGGTCAAGTCGCGGACCATAATCGTACCGATCTCACCTCTTGCCGAGGCCGTTAGTCGCGATCCTGATGACGACGCGATCATAGCGACGGCCATTGCAGGCCAATGCGCCTGCATTATTACAGGAGACAAGGACCTCTTGGACCTGGGGACGGTGAGCGGCATCCATGTCGTTTCGCCGAATTCTTTCTGGCAATTTGAATCAGCATAGGCCGAAGAAGCGCCTGCCGGCAGGCGATGCGGCAGCCGAGGTGCGCCGCGCATTCGGTGGGCTGGTGGAGCCGGTCTGGATCGAGGAGTACTTGGAGACAAGAATAGTCCCCCTCCGCGAAGAACTGGCCGATCTAAAGAAGCGCCTCCCGAAAAATGACAATAATAAATGACTGACCCCTTTTTAGGGTGGGGGTGGGCGGTGGATGGCTAGGCGCATGAACTGAAGGGGGTGGGCGTCGTAGGGTAGCTCGACTTGGTGGAGGTCGCCGTGGCTGTTTGGGCCGGCGAAGAGGCTGGAGTCGAATAGGGTCAGGCTCCAGTCCCCGAGGTCGGGCGAGGCGCTGACGACATACACAATGTCGGGCAGGGTGGGGTCACGGTGGAAGCGGACGTAGAGGCGGCCTTGGTTGTCGATTCCGAAGGAGAGTTCGTCCGGACCCACGGGGTTTTGCGGGCCAAGCCCGAGGGCGTACTTCAGCAGGTTGGCGTTGCCATCTCCGCTGGGGATGGCGAGCGGCCCCCCGATGCCGGGGTCCGCGGCTTCGGTCGCTGGGAAGTGGGCGAGCGCCCAGGCGTCGTAGCCTGCAGCGGAGGCGGATACGGCAAGGATGTTGTCGAGGCGGAGGGCTGCGCGGGCACCGCTGGTTCCCGACACGTGGTAGTAACGCCACTGGAGCTGCACGTAGGGCTGCCCCTCGGCCTCCGCAGGCAGCCGTACCGGGCCGAATGACTGCGCGTGTCCGGAAGTCTCGTTGCGGACGTATTCAGCCGGCTCGCCGTCCGCGAGCACTTCGCTCCAGGGGTCATCGACTCCCAGGCGGTACTGGAGGCGCATCGCGTAGGCGCGGGAATTGGTGACTATGGTTCCGGCGGTCCAGTAGAGGTCAATTTCTCCGGCGTCCCGGGTATCGAGGGCGAGTAGGGCGGAGCCGAGGTCGCGCCCTCGGCCGGTGTTGATGAAGCAGAGTCCGTTCCCGTCCAGGCCGTTGATGCGGGTCCGGCTGGTGGCGGCATAGGGAAGTGCCGAGTCGGCAGGTTGGGCCGCGTCGCCGGAGGGGATGTGGTAGGGGAAGTCGAGGAGGGTGGAGAGGCCGGGGTCGCTAAGGTCGCTCTGGAGCAGGATCATGTGGTCTGGGTAGCTGCCTGCGGGTTCATCGGGCGACCAGTGACCGAAGCGGTAGGCACCAGTGCTGAGGGGCCATGGGGAAGGGTAGATGAGAACGCGGAAACTTTCGTTGGCGGGCGGATTGTGGGCGTCGCCGGCGGTGATCTCGACCCCGGCGTCGCCGGGTTTCAGGCCTAGCACGCTGAGGGTCGAGTTGCTGACGGAAACGGATACGGCGGAGGGGTTGGAGGAGAGGGCGGCGAAGGCCAGCGGATCGCCGTCGGGGTCGGAGAACACTGTCGAAAGGTCGATGTGGAGTGTCTGGCCGGCAACCGCGCGGCGGAAACCGATGGGTTGGGACGTTTCGGGCGGCAGATTGATGCCGGGGAGAGGTACGCCGCTCAGTGCGAAGGTGTCGAAGCGGTTGTTGCCTTCGGTGCCGCCCGCCCCCTGGGCGAAGGTGATGCGTACGGCAAAGTCGGGATTGTCGGCGGTACCGGGGGTGTCGGAGAAAATGAACTGCCTGGGCTGGGGCGCGGCGTCGAGGACGGCGTAGGCATCCACTTCGACCCAGTCGGCTCCGTTGGTGGTGTAGGAGAGGGTTTGTAGTCCCGAGCCCTGGCCGGAGCGGCGGGTGAGAAGGTTGAGCACAATGTCCTCGAAGCCGGTGGTGGGCAGGGCGAAGTCGAGCGTTGCGCCGAGGGGATTGTTGACGCGGAAGTGGGCGCTGGTAAAGCTTTGGGCGGCGGAGTTGCGGACGAATTCGGTTGAGGGGCCGGGGGCGGTGGAAAGCAAGGCTCCGCCGAGCGAGTACGATGGGAGGAGAAAATCGCTGGGGTGCTCGAAATCCCAGACGTGTATGGCGGCGACTACGGGCTCGGGAGGGGCAGGCTCGAAGAGGGCAGTGAAGGTCTGATTGGAAGCGGTGACGACCTGGAGCAACGGGGACTCCTCGCCCGGAAGCTCCTGCCAGCCCGCGAAGACGAAGCCGGGCTCGGGCATGGCCTCGATCTCGATCGGCACGGTTTGGTAGTAGCGTCCGGTCCAGGGGTA
>CBFGVE010000169.1:0-5960 GCA_965651915.1 uncultured bacterium | reverse complement strand
TTGAACCATTGCGCACTGGTCTCTAGCACGGATGATGGCAAGACGTGGTCGAAGCCTCTCTTTGTAGTCGATTCCCCCGGATCCACGCGGGCGTACGATCCGGTAGTGTGGCTAGATCCGCTGGGCCGATTGTGGATGTTCTGGGCCGGTCAGGGCAATCGCGCTGTGTATTGCGAAATTCCCGATGCCGACACGCTTACCTGGAGTGCCCCGGTGACCATTGGCGGACGTATTGCACTCAACAAGCCGATTGTTCTGGATGACGGAACCTGGCTGTTGTCGGTGGACCAGGCACCCCACGAGTGTAGCGTCTATGCTTCAACCGACGATGGGGTGACGTGGAGGAAGCGGGGGACCGCAGAGGTTCCGGCCGGCGGCTGGGCACAGGAGCCCATGGCCGTCCAGCGTAAGGATGGCTCGCTCCTGATGATGATCCGCACCTCAAATGGCATTGATGAGAGCTATTCGTACGACAAAGGCAAGACCTGGACGGTCTCGAAGGCGTCCGACGTGCAGAGCATGATCGCGCGGTTCCATATTTCCCGCATGCCCTCGGGGCGACTGCTGCTGGTGTGCCATGATCAGCCCAATTTGGGGTGGGGCAAGGAACGACGGAAGAATTTGACCGCCTTTCTTTCGGACGACGACGGCAAGACCTGGCCGCACAAACTGCTCATCGATGGCCGCGATGAGGTCACCTATCCCGATGCATCCGTCACGGAAGATGGACGGGTCTATATTGTCTATGACTATCGGCGCTCTCAGGGTATGGGCGAGCTGTTTATGGCCGATATCCATGAGGAAGACATTTTGGCCGGTACCATGATCAACGCGAAATCACGCTTGCGCGTATCCGTCAGCAAGGGATCGCGGGTACAACATTAACCCTCATCAAGGAAACGCCTGCCATCAGGGCTGTTCGCCCATAGGGTGGCTACAGATCAGCTATGAACTAAACTCAGTTGTGTAGGATGGGTCCACTAGACTCAGGAGAGTTTGCATGAAAATTGAAGTATTACTGCTGGCGGGAATGTTGAGCCTTACGGTTGCTGCGAGGGCTGATATCGGCGGGATCTACCGGGTAGAAGATGGGCCGCCGAAGGGGTTTCAACTCGTGGCCCGCGAGAACTGCGGGGTTCCCGGCCTACAACCGCACAAAGTGCGCGGCAGTGATCGCGTGCTGTTGCCCGCAGAGGAGGGCACGGACAATCCCTTTGCCTCCAGTAATGTCGCCGATAACTGGGATCGCGCCGTCGTATATCGTTTCGAAGGACTCGATCCACATGCCACCTATAAGCTTCGCGTGGGCATTCCGGTCTCCCCCGGATGCCAGCAACAGATTTCCGCCAACGGCAACTGGTTGGGTACTCCACCACGCCCGCCGCTGTTCAGGCCTGCAGCCACCTTCACCGCCGGCACGGAACCCCTGCATCTGGAGTTCGATCTTTCCGCTGAAACGGTCAAGACCGGCAAGCTGGAATTGCGCTTTGCAAACCGGGCTGGTCACGCCGCAGTCGTTTCCCTGATCGAGCTGTGGGCGGACCGGCCGGTGACCCTGGCGCCGGTATCCTCCGGACCGCGCATACTCGCCTACGAGGTGCTGGAAAAAAGTGTCTGGAAGCCGATTAAGTTTGAAAACCGATCATTTTTCTTCATGTGCTACGGAGGCGTGAAAAACCATAGGAAGGGTGGCCCATACAGCCGGTTTGCCTATGAAGCCGCGCTACAGGGTGTGCTCAGCCCCGTGTGGGAGGATCAAACTTTCTCGCTCGAGGAGAAGAGTCACTGGGGAAGCGTCGAGGAATGGGGCTACCACACCCCGGTGGACGGAGCCAGCAAGCCGGACTGCTACGCGAGCCGGCGAAACTGGTATGACGGGAGGCTTGCGTCCACCCGGGCAGAGGGCAAGCAGTTCATCTCGTTTACCGGCCATGCATGGCTGGAGCCCTACGCCGCCTTGTGGGGGGCTGACATGATCACCACCGAATGGGGCGCGGGCAGTCCTTCCGTTCAAGCGCGCCTGGCTCTGCTGAGGGGGGCGGCGCGTCAGAACGAAATCCCTTTCTCCACCCAGACCTCGCCCTGGTACGGTGGCGGCCTGGTCATCTACGAGGATGGGGAGGGGGACGACGTGCCGCGTAAGGGGCACTCGGCTCCCTTCTTTGCCCGCACGTGGTACCTGTCCTGGCTGTCCGGCGCTGCCTGCACGACTCCCGAGGCAGCACAAATGATGTTTTTCCATCGGCGCCCGGAGCAGAAAGGGGTGGACGACTGGACCAAGACGCCCATCGGCAATGACCAACCGGAGGACAAGCGTTTCACGCTGACTCCTACCGGGCTGCAGGCAAAAGAATTCGTCCGTCTAATCGGGCAGCACCCCGACATCGGCATTCCCTACACGCCGTTCGCGCTTATCATGGACGAGTACGCGGGGTTCAACGTCAATCCCGGCGTCGGCCAGGTGAGCCCATGGTTTCGCCTGGCGCCGACGGCGGGCGATATGGAAATGGCCACATTTCTGGATGCCGTTTTCCCTCGCACCATTCTCTACCAGCGGGGTGATACCTTCTCGGAATCGCGGCTGATGGTCAATGCGCCCTATGGCGAGACCTTCGACATTCTGATTAGCACGGTCGACACGCCAGTTCTAAACGCCTATCCGGTGGCGATCCTGCTGGGCGATCACCAGTTGAATCCTGAATTTCGGAAGACACTTCTCGCCTATCTTGGCGCAGGCGGGCACCTTGTTCTGAGCCAGCAGTTGGCTGGACAGCTTGGTGCCGACCTGGCCGCCTTCCGCGACGCGGGCCGCCTCTGGATCGAACCGTTTGCCCGGGATGCGCGGTCGGTCAGCGACCTGATGGACCGGCTCGCCAAGCGCTACCTGCCCATTGAGGTGAAAGGCGACATCCAATACACGATCAACCGGACCCCAACCGGCTGGCTGGTGGGCCTGTTTGACAATAAGGGCGCCTGGAAAGAAGGTACCGGAGCCGTGCTTTTCAGCAAGAAGCCGCAGACCGTCACACTTGCGCCCGTGGAAGGCAGCATCCAATCGGCGCTCGAATGGTGTGAAAACAAAGAACTGGCGGTTGCCGACAACCACGTGACGCTCAAGGTACCGCCGGGCGGGGTGCGGATTGTGGAGTTGCGCGAAACGATCAAATGAAAGCCGCACTCTTCCGTTCACTCCTTCGGATAGAGAGCATGAACCCGTTCACTGCATTTCTTCGTTGTGGTGGGCGATAGCGGGCGACGATAGGGATGGACGACGGGAGGAGTTCCCCATCGCAATCCCTAATAGGCCTCTCCATCGCTCGTCAACTGCACGATGCGTACTTCGCCGGGCGGAACTTCAATGGTAACCCTGTTGCCATGACGGGGAAGTTCTCCGTCCATGCACAACTCGGTTGCATGCGTCAGGACGCCGGCCGTAAGTTCAACCTCGACGATCTGGGTTTTTGACGGGTCGATCTGGATTGGAGCAAAGGCTTCCTTGATCGCACCTTCATGGTTGATGAGTCCGACCAGCCATCCATCCGGAGTGCGGTTCACCAGAAATTCCACCGTCCCAGAAACCCTGAGGGGCATGTAGCGCGGGTACAGTCCGGTCATCAGGCGGTCCACTTCCTCGGTGAACTTTATTTCGAATGGAGTGAGCTTCAGCCTTTCCAGTCTCCGTAGGATTTCAGCTTCGTCCGCCTTGGGCAGGAACGGCTGATACCAGCGGGTCACATCGAGGTCGGCGGGGATCTCATCCGGGCGCAGGCCGAAGGTCTCCACGTGACCTGCGCGCTTCAGGGTGGCGAGCCCGGAGCCCAACTGATCGGCGTGGACGTGGGTCAGGACCAGGCGTCCACCTTGTTCCAGATAGGCGGTCAGCCGCGCGAGGGTGTCGGGTGTGAACTCCTGGTAGCCCAGGCAGATGATCACGGGGTAGGAGGCCAGCACGTCCAGCGAGGCGTTGCTGAGGAGGACATCGAACGAATCGCCATAGGGAGACGCCACCAGGCGACGGTGTTCATCGTTCTGGTCGTGACTCCGTCCGATCAGCATGTCCAGGTACATCGACCCAGGCCAGATAGCGTCAAAAAACAGGTAGATTTCCCGGTCGCCGAAGGTGGGTTCCAGCACGCCGAACGGGCGGGGCGGACAGGTCCGTTCCGCCTCACCGGCGAAACCGGCCATGTCGCCGACTTGGCTGCCATTGAACCCGCTGTATTGATCAAGCAGGATGGCGAAGGGCGTGTAGGGAATCCCGCGCTGCGGATTTCGGGTGACCACCTCCATGAATCGTCGGGCGCGTTCGCCCGCCGGCGAGAGGACCGCCCTCTGGTCGGGATCCTTCGGCACAAACGCTCCGCCTGAATAGTCGACATACTGATCGCTGACCGCCGGATTATAGGAAAAGAAATAATTTTGCGACGCCTCAGGCACCAGAATGTTGGCCCCCGCCAGCCACGACATGTACCAGGCGCGCGCCATCCAGGATGCAGAGTGCGCGCCGTTCGGATATCCGTCCTCGCGGTAGCGCTTGGCCATGGCGATTTGTTCAGCGTCGGGGGGCACCGTTTCATCCAGTCCGACGATATAGAAGGGGACAGTGCTGGCGCTCCCGGGTTCGCCGCGCGCCCAATGGCCATAATTGGCGTACCACTGCGAAACATCGATAAAGGTCGGCAATCCGAACTGCCGCGCGGCACCCCGCAGAAAAGCGATCTTGGACTGGGTTCCAATGATGTTTTCGCCGATTTCGTGGCCCACCATGTCCGCGCCGCCGATGGACCCGTAATGATTGAGGTTGTAATGGCCGGCAAAACTCAGCACCGGTTTGTCCCTGTTTGGGCGCTGATACTTCAGGCGGGTGCGATAGTAGGTTTGCAACCAGTGATAGGCCGTTTTCCGGTCCTGGGTTTGGAGCCAGTCGAGGACGTCGGCATGCTCGACGGCGAAGTTGTGCAAGCCCCAGTCCCACTCACCGATTTCAAAGGGATATATATAGTTCCGATCGTTCCAGAGGGGAGTCAGCAGCTTCTGGACTTCGTATTCACGGGCCAACCGGGCCTCGGCCGGGCGGTCGAGCGGGTTGCGGTTCCATGGGTAGTGCGTGAAGGCAAAATCCCGGCCGGACCATTCCCGGGCCTGCCAGGGCCCCTGCTGAAGCTGCTCATACGTCGGCATTCCACGGACCGCTTCTTGCGCGTGAACCAAAGCCCCGCTGCTAATTAACGCTATCGTGTGGACCAACCCTGCAAATCTAGCTGTCATGAGCATCCCGTCTCCTCCTGTGTAGGTTAGGCCACTATGTGGTGAAGCAGCGGTTGGCTCAAGATAAAAGAACACAATAAGTAAAATGTAGAGGTACAATACGACAAAAAGGACTGTTTAAAATCCGCTAGGAAGGCATGTCTTTGATCCCCGTAGCCGTAGGTCGCTGTGTGAAGTGCCTTGCTTTGAAGCCGGGCCTCGGAAGTCGTGTGTCGTGCCGGTCTAGGCGCATAATCGGCCACAGGTAAGCGCGTGTTCGGACTAGAGGGTGGGGGCGCGACCTAGTGGACGCTCGAGACATGCTCCGGTGCTGCGTCCAGTCCTTCTGGCCTTTCGAGTTGACTTATTAAAGTATGCAATGTATAAGGAAAGCTTACTACAATGAGATCAGGCTGTCGTTACGGCGTGTGGCTGCATGAGAGAGCAGCAGCAAAGCACGGTGCTGCTGGCGTGGGCTTATTGTTTTCGTGATGACTTCGGAAACCAACGAAAGGCGACAGATGAATAACAGGAGCAGGATGAGTACAAGGATACAGATCGGTCGGATTTCCGCCATGATGCTCCTCGGCTTTGCGTGTTCCCTGCCCGTCCGAGCGGGGGAATTGGCTGTCAAGACCGGTGAATCCATCGCTTTCATGGGCGACTCCATCACCGAGCGGGGGGCTCAACCCTCGGGTTATGTCAGTCTGGTG
>CBFGVE010000168.1:0-5962 GCA_965651915.1 uncultured bacterium | reverse complement strand
AGCGTCCCCAGGTGCTCGACAAGGTGGCCGAGAGCTACGAGGACCAGGTCGAGGGTTCGATCATGGTGGCCACCTCGCTATTCGAGCCCATCATTATTTGCGTTTTCGGTGCCATGGTGCTGGTGCTGGTCATGGCCATCTACATGCCCGTGTTCACCGTTGCATCGGGGGTCGATTAGTGCAAAACTCAAACCGGAGGAGTGCCTATGGAGCTGTTCGATTAACTGGCTTTCTTCCACGAACCCACAATGAAACAAGGATCAAGACGATGAAAAGCATGAACAAGAAACAGGGTTTCACCCTGGTAGAACTGATGGTTGTCGCGGTTATCGTGGCGATTCTCGCCGCCGTGGCGATTCCCCTGATGAGCGCGAACAAGAAGCGGGCGATGGCCACCGAGGCCGAGGCCGCGCTGGGCACGGTACGCAGCTCGCTGCGCGCGATGTATGCGGAAACCAGTGCCTACAACGTCAACGTCAACGGCGGGGCGATTGCTGCCGGAGCCGTGGTCGGTGCCGTGCCGGGGATTTCGGCCGGCGATCTCGATGGCCGCTTCTTCAGCGACGAGGCCTACGCGATCACCTCGATCACCTCGAGCAACTACCTGCTGACCGCGACCGGCAACAACTCGACCGCCACCAAGGCCGCCGATGTCGCCGGCATCGTGATCACCCTCAACCAGGATGGCACGTTCAACCGCACGGGCCTCTAACCAGGTTCCGCGCCTAGGTAGCCGCGGAGGCGAATCGCAAGATTCGCCTCCGCACTATCCCTTTTCCCCGGTATGCATCTGAAACGCGAACAAATCGCCGGACTCGACGTGGGCGACGGCTATCTTGCCGCCGCCCATTGGCGGAGCCGCGCCGGGCACGGGCTTCGCCTCCGGCGGGGCGCGACCCTGCCCTACGAGCCCTCCGGCGACCGCGTCCACCATCTGGCCCGGCAGATCCGCGCGCTCTGGCGCCTCTCGGGCATCCGCACCACGAGCGTGAACGTGGTGGTCCGGCCTCCCAGCCTGCTGCTGAAGCTTTTCGACTACGACAACATTGCCCTGGCCGATCTCGAACCCGCCCTCCGGCTCGAAGCCGAGGCCACCCTGCAAATCCAACCCGATCAAATCGCCTACGACTTCCACCTGTTCAACCAGAACGGCAAGGTAGGCAATGAGGCCGGGCGGGCCATGTCCGGCCTGCTCGCCGCCACACCCAAGGACGAAATCGAGCCGGTGATCGACGCCGTGCGTCGCGCCGGCCTCTTTCCCGTCTCGGCCGAGGTCGGCGTGCTCCCCCTGGCCAACCTAGCCATCGCCAGCACCCCACCGCCAGCCGGCGAGGTGTCCTGCTTCATTCTGGCCTCCCGCCAGACCGTAGACCTCGCGGTACTAGAAGGCGGCAGCGCCCACATCTACCCCGGCAGCTTTTTCACCCGGTCCCTCGATCCCCAGCGAGCCCAGACCTACCTGGTGGAAAATATCGTCGACCACCTCAAGTACTACCACGTGAAACTCCGCCGCAATCCCGTACGGCGCATCCTGTTATCCGGACCCGGAGAAATGGCCAAGCCTCTCCGGGAACAGCTCAGACAGCGGCTTAACCTCCCGGTTGAATCCTGGGCTCCCCTCCAGGACGCTATGCATGGAGCCCGGCTCCGCGGCAAGAATGGCGATGCGCCCGACCCCTCCCTGCTCGCGGGTGCCGCAGGTGCCGCTTTGAGGATGTTCGAATGAAGCCGCAGTTCTCCATCAACCTGCTGGGCCGGAGCGTCCCCCCCAAGGCGAAGCGGACCCGCATCTACTGGGCCTTCGTAGCCTATCTCTGCCTCTCCGGCCTACTCCTCGTGCTCGAGTGCAACCTCCTCACCGTGCGATTCATCCGCCGCCAGGTGAATGCCGACGAGCTGCAGCGGCTGACCCACGAATTTCAGCGCACCTATCCCGACCAGCCCAGTGCCGGTGCCTACGCCAATCACCTGGCCCAGCAGCTCGACGCCGAAGCGGTCAAGCTCGACGCCATTCAGCGCCTGCTCCGCAACCGGGTGGAAGCCGCCCCCATCCTGGCCGGCCTGATGGCCTCCCTCCCTCGCGACATGCAAATGGGCGACCTTTCGCTCGATGCCACCCAGAGCACCGTGCTGTTCGATATTCTCGCCGCGCCGGGGGACCAGACCCCCCGCGTCCAACCCTCGGAGCTGACTGAGGCCTGGAATGCCGACTCCCTGCTGACCCCCTACCTGGGAAGCGTGGAAACCCTGCTCTCCGAGCGACGGCGCGTCCGGGGTTCCGAGCAGCAGGTCTACCGCTTCAGTGCCAAGCTAGCCGGAGGAGGGCAGCAGTGAACTACCCGGCGATCAACCAGTACACCTCCCGGGGAGGCCGCTAATGGACACCGGCCCCCTCCTGCGAACGCGTTCGATTCAGCTCGCCTGGATTCTGATGCCGCCGCTTATCATGCTCACCCTCTTCATTCTGCTGGAGGTGAACTTCCACGCGGTAGACCGGCGGCTCAACGCGGCCGCCACCCACGCCAACACCATCCCGGTACTTGAAAATTCACTCCGGGAAGCGCAGGAGGCGCTGGCCGCACTCCAACTCGTCTCCTCCCGCGCCGACGCCGAGCGGCTTAACGCCGTGCTCCACGCCCTGGCCATGGACTCAGGGGTTAAGCTCAACGCCCTCAGCGTGGTCCTAGATACCAGCGGCTCCCCGCCGTTCTGCCGGACCGAAATCCGCGCCGAAGGCGACCTGCTCGCCCTCGGCACCTTCTTTCACCGCGCCCAGCGCGCAGCGAGCGTCTACCAGCTCGAGTTCGTCCGCCTGAGTTCCGCCGGGCCGGGAAGCCCGCCGATGTACTTCGGCGAGTTCAACCTCAACATCTACGGGGTGTCGCCATGAGCGCGTTTGTACCCCGGTCCTCCAGCGACGCCTCCCACCGCCCCACCCGGCCCATGACCCTCAGCGCCGCCCACCTCATTTTCTTCCCCGTCCTCGCCGGCCTGATCATCGGCGTCGCAGGCTGGGCCTACAACAGCCTGCCCAGCCACCACGCCTACAAGGAAACCCTCCAGGGCTACCACGATCTCGCCAAGCGGGTAGACGGATCGGTCCGCGCAACCCGCCAGCTCCTCGGCACCCGGGCGACCGAACCCGACCTCGCCCTCCTCGGCCCCAACCGCAAGCCAGCCCGCGAGCCCGTGCGCACCACCGCCGATATCGCCCAGGCCTTTCTTGACCTGAAGATCGAGGGGATTATGGAACGGCGGGGAATCCAGCTGGCCATCGTCAACAACGAGCTGGTCGAGCTGAACCAGGTCGTCGCCGGCGTCACCGTCCGCTCGATCAAGGACGACCAGATCACCGTGGTGGACGAACAGGGCAAGGAGCACGTCTTCAGCATCTACGCCAAGCTCGACCAGTACCGCGGCACACCCCAGGAGCCTCTCATTCCTCAACCCTCTCCGAAAAAGCCCTAACCCCATGCCCCCGATGGCCTTGCCCCCACACTCTCCCTCTGGAAAGCGGGTGGCCGCCCTTCAGGCTTGCCCCACGCGCCGATTTGCGCTACCAATGGTCTCGGCGGCCCCGCCGCCAGTCTGGAGTCGTCCATGAGCAGAAATGCCCGCGCAGGGAGTTCGCTGGTGGAAACCATGGTAGCCATCGTGGTGCTGGCCGTTATCGCGCTCGCCGGCGCCGCCTACCTCTACCATGCGCGCGGCGACATCTACAACGCCCGCAACAAGCGCATCGCCCAGGAGGCCGCATCCCAGCGGCTTGAACTGGTCCGGGCTACCCCCTACAGCCGCGTCGCACCCACCAATCTCACCTACTCCATCCACTACCTCAGCCGCCAGGGTACCAATTGGGTTCACTCGTCCTCCGATCCCGGGGAAACCATCCAGATCAACTACCGAACCCTGCCCATCACCACCACCGTGCAGTATGTCGATGCCGACGGCGTCGCTCCCAGTTCCTACGACTATCTCCGCCTCACCACAAGCGTCGGGTACCGCTCGGGCAGTGCCGAACGCGTGCGTTTGGAGACGTTCTATGCGCCCTAGCCTTCCAGCCTCCCGACGACGGCCGCCCGGCTTTACCCTAGTCGAGTTGATGGTGGCCATGCTGGTCGCCTCCATCCTCGTCATCACCGCCTCGACCTTCCTCGTCGGCGTTTTCCAGAACTACAGCCGCAACCAGCGCTATGTGGAGATGCAGCGGGATGGCGCCGCCGCCCTCCAGTTGCTTGGCAAGCAGCTTCGCGAAGCCACGCAGGCGCGCGTCTCGGTCACCAACAATGTCGTCCGCGTGACCGGCACCAACAGCGTGACCCGCTCCTTCTACATCAACGGCCGCGACCTCTACTTCGATCCCAATGTCGCGCAAGGCGGGAACGAGCAGCGAATCATCGTCAACCGGGTGCAGAGCTTCATCGCGAGCAACGACACCCGCAGCGTCCACATCACCCTCCATCTCGACGAAGGCAGCGAGGAAAGCATCCTCCGCTCCCAGTTCACCTTCCGGAACTAGCTATGAAGCATCCCCGCCCAACCCAGCCCAACTCCCGAGCCGGCTTCAGCATGGGCATCGTCATGGTCATCTTCGTGATCGTAGCGCTCATGGGCACCGGCCTCGTCCAGCTAAGCGGCATCAATGCGGTCGAAGCGGCTAAAGGGGTCAGCTCCAGCCAAGCCTTCTGGTTCGCCGAGGCCGGACTCGAGGAGGCCAGAACCCTGGGACGGATCCGGGTCGAGAAAGGCGAAAGCGAACTCTTCCCTGCGGGAAGCCGGACCTGGTCCCACGCCTTCTCCGGCGGCGGGTCCTACTCGGTCTCCATAACCCGCGATATCAACCTTTTCAATCCAACCTACACCGTCACCTCCGAAGGCACCGCCCCCGGCGGCGCAGTCACGGCGGTGAAGGCCACCATGGGCCTGGCCTCGCCCATTACCGTGGGCCTCATGGGGCTGGACTCCCTGGTGACCCGCGCCAACATCTCCATCGCCAGCTACTACTCATCCACCAACATCAACACCGTGACCAACGAGGCAGTTGTCGGATCGAACGGCAGCATCAGCCTCGGCAACAACGTTCAGGTCGCGGGACACGTCGCCGTGGGCGCAGAAGTCGATGGCACGCCCGCCACGGTTTCGGGCAACAGCGCCGGCAATGACCTGATCGACTACGGCCACATCGACCCCGACCCCCTCGGCGCGGCCGACGGCTGGCTCGCCGGGGAGTTCGATGCGGCGCGGCTCAGCAACAACAACACCGCCGCCGGCATCAGCGGAAACCGCCTGGCCGATCACAAGAACGGCAAGGACACCACCACCCTAACCGCAGGCCGCTACTACCTCACCTACCTGGAGATCAACGGCGAGCTGGAGGTCGACGCCCGGGATGGCCGGGTGGAAATCTTCCTCTCCGGCGAAATGGACACCAAGCCCGGCACCGAGATCAACGTGCAGGGGAAACCCACCGACTTCCGCATCTACTCCAATTCCACCGAGCCGATCCGCCTCATGCCCAACGGCGATTTCCGCGGCTTCATCTACGCGCCTTTCTCCAGCGAGCTGAGAATCCAGCCCGGCGGCGATCTCTACGGCGCCTTCTGGGCCGAGAACACGGTGCTCCAGCCCGGCGGAACGGTCTGGATGGATATGGATCTCCTCTCCGCAAGCGCCTTCGAAACCTACCGCGTCGTCACCAGCGACTGGCAGGAGGAAGGCCGCATGTGGTAGCGGCGGGGAAAGGCCCCGCCACCCGAAGAACACAAGGTCACCGACAGCATAAGGAACGAGGCCATGAAAACGCGTCCGCGGATTGCCGGCGGTCGCGCGGCGGGAACAGGCCGCCGCGGGTTCAGCATCACCATCGCGCTGATCGTTATCGTCATCGTCGCATTCATGGGCGCTGGGCTGATCCAGCTCAGCGGCACCAACAAAACCGAGGCCTCGAAACAGACCAGCTCCA
>CBFGVE010000167.1:0-6003 GCA_965651915.1 uncultured bacterium | reverse complement strand
GGCGCTCGACAACGCCATCCGGCTCGACGACGATCCGGGCGTTCTTCCGCACCACGCGGTGATCGAACCACGTGGACGGGATTTTTCGATTCGGGCGCTGTCCGACCACACCCGCATCTGGGTCAACGACCATGAGGTGAACGAGCACCTGCTGGCCAGCAACGACCAGGTCCAGATCGGAAAAACCCGCTTCAGCTTCCAGGAGGTGGAGGTGGCGCACACCAGCTCCCGCCGCCGGGTCGGCACGGTGCAGCGCCTGACCTATGCTGCGGTCGGCCTGGTGCTCCTGCTGGAGCTGGCGGTCGTGGTGAGCGTAGCGTTCATCCGCGACGACGTGGGCATTTCCGCCGCGCCCATGGCCGAACAGGCCGATCCAGTGCTAGACGAGGCCCAGGCCCTGCTGGACCGCCCCATCGTCATCGCCGAGCCGGCCGTCGAGCTTGACGACGACTGGGCCTTGTTCGACGAGCCTGCTTCGGCGGTTCCCGGGCGGCAGGCCCAAGCAGAAGGGGAGCCGGAGAGGGATGTCCGCCGCGATACGGGTCCCGAAACCGGCTCTGTGGCCTCGGCGGTGCCGTCCACCCCGGAAATGCCCTCCGGCGCACCCGCCACGCTTCCCGTCGGCCCGCCTGACCAGGAAGCCGGCCTCGCGGCAGACTTGCCGGCGGCCAAGCCCGACCCTTCTATCGAGCAGGCCCTGGTGTCCGCCGCCCCGGTTGCCTTCGACGTACAGCGCGTGAGCCTGCCACTCGCATCCGGCGCTTCGCTCTCTCAGGCACACCTTGTAAACGTCCGCTTCACGGTGGATGAAAAACTTCTGGATCAGGCCCTCCGGGTAGAACTCGCCGCTCTCGGGGAAGGCGCTACCGAAGCCCAGTACCTGCTGCCCCAGCCCTCGTCTCCCGCGAGGGTGGCTGGACCGGGGGGCCATCTGGAGTGGACGGGTCTTTATGGGGTGCTGGCCCCCAGCGCCGCCGAGGATACCGAGCCCGCTCCTGCTCAGATCCGCGTTGCCGTCCGCCTTCTGGTTGGCGACCAGCTAGTAGGCGAGCATGTCTACGGGCCGGGCCTGTAGCCCGGCGGATTCGACTCCATTTCGCCTCGGGCTTGCCTTTGGCGCTCGCAGGTGGGACAATCCGCACCGTGGCATTGCAGTCTGTCAAAAGCCTAAGGAGGAACTGCCATGAAGAACATTCTGGTACCCATCGATTTTTCGCCGATGAGCGAGCGTTTGATGGCCGTGGCCGAGGGCCTGGCCGGCGCCTACTCGGCGCGGCTCATTCTGGTCCACGTCGCCCACCCCGATCCCGATTTCGTGGGCATGGAAGTCGGACCTCAGTATATGTGGGATAGCTGGGCCGAGCTGTTCAAGGAGCAGCATAAGGAACTACAGGCGCTGGCCGCCGGGCTCAACGAGCGCAAGGTCAAGGCCGACGCGCTGCTGGTGCAGGGCCCCACCGTGCGGATGATCTTGCAGGAGGCGCACAAGTTCAAGGCCGACCTCATCATCATGGGCAGCCATGGCCATGGAGCGCTGTACCATCTGCTGGTGGGCAGCGTGTGCGAGGGCGTGTTGCGCAAGGCTCCCTGCCCAGTACTCGTCGTCCCCGCCGACCGTCCAGACGAGGAGCAGGAGGCCCCCGAGCCGCTGGATGCCGGAACGGTGTAGCGGCTACCCTGCCGCCTCAGCGCATGGGTTAAGGCCTCGGGCGACCTCTGCTTCTACATCGGTCGTGGCCGCCTGCATATGCTCGGGAAGGTTTGGCAGGGGGAATCTGAGGATGCGGGGCATGACCGTCCAACTTGTTTGCGGCTGCTTCGTCGCCAATCTTTCTCGCTCGCTTCGTCGAGCAGAATCCGGAGTGGATGGAGAACCGGATATTCGCGGTAAAAAAAGATGAGAGTTGGATGCTTACATTCTGCATATTGATCTTGTGTTCGATTCATGGTGTGTTCTACTCAAGGATTCACTTCGTCAAGATAACCTTTACTTGTTTTAATGTAGCGCTCTCTCTCCGACGGCATTTTAGGGTTGGCGCGGCGAGATAGGTGCGCATATTTTTCATGGTAGTTAGGCACAAAAATTTAAAATCAATCTGGATAATAGTCTACGTATTGGGCTGAAGAGAAATTTTGATGAACAGTGTATACCGATTGTTGGTTTTTCTTTTGGTGCTCTCGCGGTCAAGTTTTGGGGTCTTCGGAGGAGCGAACGAGCACGACCTGCCGGTTCAAGCAGGCGATAACGCGCACTTCCATGCACGTTTTAAAGACGCTTGCTACGAGGAGATCCATCCGTACATCAAAACGCGCGAGGTCGTTCTCAATAAAGTCACCACGGCTAGCGGCCAGCCCCTGCGGCTATGTGACAATCCGCTTATGTTCAAGGAGGTTGTCGTGACGCATCAGAAAAAAGCCGATCATGAAGGGGATCAGAATATTCAGTTGTATGAAGTGGACGAATCGCTTGTCGTGCGCACGGCCTCCCCGGAGGCGTATGCCCGGTGGCGTGAGGATCGATTCGGCCTGTTTGTTCATTGGGCACCCATCAGCCAACTTGGCGAGGAGGTGGGCCATTCACGCTACAGTGCCAGTCACCGGACAGGCGGAGAACCGTACAAGAAGGGAGCAATTTCCCCTGAAGTCTACGACGTCCAGTACAAGACGTTCAACCCAACCAACTTTAATCCCGACGCTATAGCCCGCATTGCTAAAGCGGCCGGCGCTCGGTACGTGGTGTTCACCGCCAAACATCATGACGGCTTTTCCATGTTCGCTACGGCGCAAAGCGAATACAGCATTATGCACACCCCTTACGGGCGGGATATCACCCGCATGTTTGCCGATGCGTTTCGGGCGCAAGGGCTCGAATTCGGGTTCTACTATTCGCCGCGTGACTGGTATCATCCCGACTGCGATTCAGATCATCACCATGACCGCTACATCGACTTCTACAAGGCGCAGATAGCCGAGTTGCTGTCAAACTATGGGCCGATCCATGAAATTTGGTTCGATGGTCTTGGGCCGGGTGATTGGGGCAATACCTCGCAGGAGGTCATGGCCATGATACGGGCCGCCCACCCGGATGCCATGGTCAACGATCGGGGAGGTGCCGGGGCCGATTTCTATACCCCTGAACACCATGTCAGCTATTTTAACCGTGCTGCGGCATGGGAGGCGTGCCACACCACTACAACGCGCCGATGGGGATTCAACCCGAAGATGACGGCAAAGTCGTTGGAATTGCTCCTGGAAATTGCATTGTACACCTGGGGCGCTGATGGGAACCTGCTGCTCAATATCGGACCTACGGGGGAGGGCGAATTCAACCCGGTCGAACTCGAGCGCTGGACGCAACTGGGGAGCTGGTGGACCCTACATGGCGATAGCATTCGCGGTAGCCGCGGCGGGCCGTATATGCCGGGACCATGGGGCGTTGCGACCTGTAAGGATCATCGGGTGTTCCTTCATGTTTTTCAGGGACTGGAGCAGGGTGCATTATGGTTCCCCGCCCTTGAGGGGCTGACCCTGAAGGGAGCCCGCCTAATGAATGGCACCGCCGTTGACGTCCGCAATAAATCGGATGGGTTCACGGTGGACGTGCCTGCTTCACTCCGGGACCCCATCGTAACGACCATCGAATTAAGCTTTGACGGCGATACGGTTGCGGCACCGCCGCTTCATCGTGTGGAGCCGCTGTTGCCGAAAGCTGCATTGACCGCCTCGCATGCCGAAGACCAATTGGACCGTCTCCGGGATCAAAACGCCACGACCGACTGGAGCGCGACATTGGCCGAGGGGGAAAAATTGATTTGGATCGAAGCGACTTTTGATGCGCCGATTGAGATTAGCAGCTTCCAGGTGGCACGAGGCGCCCACTGGAATCCCCATCACACGCTTGCGCTCAAGGTTCCGGATGGGTCAGGCGGTTGGAAATCCGTGACGCCGCCGAATCTTCGCTCCCGTATGGTTCCGATTATCCCTCTGGAGCGGCCTGTCACTACAGATCGCGTCCGATTAGAGATCGATGCGGCCAGGTTCCATATCGCCGAGTTTGAACTTTTTGCTCCTGTTCGTTCGTCCGAGCCGAGCTTAATTTCCCGCCAACCATAACGACATCAGGGGTGCCCGATTATATCTCACATCATGATCTCCACCGTTGTACCACCCTTTGCCGCTGCTTCATCACATCTAGCGGAAAGCTAAGATAAAATGCCTCTCTTATATGTGAGAAGCTGGCGAATGTTAAGGAATCCGTTCGAGTGCGCCCAGGATAGGTGCAGTTACGTAGACCAAACCATGTCCGAGAACGCGGATGCCGTAGCGGGCAGGCGCGGTAGCGGCGCGTCCCGGCACGGTGTGCCTCCAATAAAGTAAGGAAGTAGCATGAGCTGTTGGAACATTATGATGTGCTTGGGCATAGCCTTGGGGGGCGGAGTCGCCCTTGCAGCAGATCCTGCGGGTCCGATCTGGCAGGTGAGCGGGGACTATGTCGCCAAGCCCGGGCGGCCCTATTTCACTCGGGAGGGAACGCCTCCCCGCGAGGCCGATGAACAGCTCGCCGAGGAGGCAATGGGCCTGAGCGACGAGGCGTGGCGGGCCTTCGTCCCCACCATGACGCCGACCTTCAACGACCGAGCCTCGCTCTGCGTCCACTGCGGTTCCGCGAACCATTGGAAGGACGCCTGGCGGTGGACCCCCGAATCGCCCGATTCGGTCCAATGCGTCGCCTGCAGCCATGTGTTTCCCAGCGAGCAATACCCCTATCGCTACGAGGAATACACCTCCATCTTTGGCAAGCGAGCGAAGCTGGCCTATGCCGAACACCGCGCCGAACGCCGGAAATCCTATATCCAGGCGCGGATCGATAAATTCAAGACCGACCACGTTCTGCCGAGGCTCTACGCGATGGGCCGAATGTATCTGCAGACCCGGGATGAGGCCTACGCCCGGCGGATCATCGCCACCCTCGGCCAGATGGCGGACGTTCTCCCCTCCTACGCCATCCATTCGCACAAGCAAGGCTTTCTCGATTACGACCGGTGGCGCGCCGCAGGCGCGCCGGTCTGGTCATCGCTGTACGGCGGCTACGGCTGGAACGCCCACGAGATGCCGATCAAACTGGTCGAAACCTACGACATCATCTACGACAGCCCCTCGTTCGAAGCCCTGTCCGCCGAGCGGGGCCTCGATGTGCGGCGGCATATCGAGCAGAACCTCTTCGGACCACAGCTCAAGTTCCTAACCGACATTCCGATGGAGGAGCTGATCAAGGGCAACCTTTCCCATCCCTACATCGGCACCGCGATGTTCGGTGGCATTACCCACAACTCCAGGCTGCTGGGGTGGGCGCAGGAATACCTGAACCAGATCACCGGCAAAGGGCTGTGCTATGACGGCATGTATCCGGAATCGTTCAGCTACCACGAGAATTTCATCGCGCGTCTGCTGCAGCTTGCCGATGTGCTATCTGCCTGTGCCGGTCGCCTGGAGGACCAGGAGCATGCCCGTCAGCTAAACGCTTCCGCCAAGCAGGCGAAGGCACTGCTGGAAAGAGGGCGCAACGTGGGTGTGGCCGCGCGCTTCCCGAGCGGGCATCTGGCCCCCATCCACGACACCTGGGCCACCGATGTCCGGGGGGAACCCCGCGACGCCTCGACCAGCCACTTCATCCAGAGTTTTGGCCACTTGGCGATGGGCGATCTCACCGGGGAAAAGCAGATCATGACCCATCTGCATTTTTCCGATTTTGTTAACCACTCCCACCTCGATACCCTGAGCATGCTGCTCTATGCCTTTGAGCGCGAGCGGCTCAGCGACATCGGATATGCCCGGGTCTTCACCCGCTACTGGACCTCGGCCACCCCGTCGCACAACCTGGTGGTGGTGGACAAGCAGGATCAGCGGCGTTCGTTCGATTCGTCCACCGGCGGCGGCCTGACGTTCTACGTCCCGAACTTCCAGGGGGTTTCCATCGGCGAGGCCCATGGCAGACACCAGACC
>CBFGVE010000166.1:0-6004 GCA_965651915.1 uncultured bacterium | reverse complement strand
TTCGCGAAGTCGGCGGCGAGCATCGCCTCGGCTTCCCTGGCGAATTCCGCGTCGTGTACCAGCACGCTCAGCTCGAAATTGAGGAACATGGAGCGGTTGTCGAGGTTCACCGTGCCCACCGAGGCGAGCCGGTCGTCGACCAGGATGACCTTCTGGTGCATGAAACCATCCTGGTAGCGGTAGAGCTTGACCCCGGCCTGGTGCATCTCCTCGAAGTAGGAAAAGGCGGAGAGGTAGACCAGCAGGTGGTCGGGACGGCTGGGCAGCATAATGCGCACGTCCACCCCGCGAAGGGCGGCGAGCTGGAGGGTGGCGACCAGGGCGACATCCGGCACGAAATAAGGGCTGGTGATCCACAGCCGCTCCCGGGCCGACTGGAAGAGGCTCACCAGGTAGAGCTGGCAGGTCCGCAGCTCGTCCGCCGGACCCGTCGGCAGCACCAGCATGGCCTGGTCCTTCTGGGCCGAGGGGACCGGGTCCCACCGCAGCTCGGGGATGCGCCCGGTCGCCCAGTGCCAGTCCTCGCAGAAGGCGAGCTGGATCGCCTGAACCGACGGCCCCTCGACCACCAGGTGGGTGTCGCGCCAGCGGCCGAAGCGCGGGTTCCGGCCCATATACTCGTCGCCCACGTTGAGCCCACCGACGAAGGCGTGGCGCCCGTCGATGACCACGATCTTCCGGTGGTTGCGGAAGTTGAGCTGGAACCGGTAGCGCAATCCCTGGTGGGTGCGAAAGGGGCTGACCTCCGCCCCCGAGGCGCGCAGCTCGTCCTGGTAGCGGCGGGGCAGCCGCTTGGAGCCCAGCTCGTCGAACAGGAAAAGGACCCGCACCCCCTCCCGCGCCTTCGCCATCAGCACCTCCTTGAGCCGCTCGCCGATGCGGTCGCCATGCACCACGAAGAACTCCACGAGGACATAGTCGCGGGCCTCCTTGATCGCGCCGATCATCTCGTAGAAGGTCGCGTCGCCATCCACCAACAGGTGGCCGGCGTTGCCGCTGGTCACCGGCAGGCCGGCGATGGAACGTCCAAACGAGAGCATGTTCTCGCGGATTTCACCGGGCTGAAGGGCGAAGGGCTGCAACTGCCCGACCGCCTGCGAGAGCGTGTCGCTAATGCCGCGGACCCCCGCCTGGCGGGCCTTCCGGTAGCCCCTGAACTTGCTGCGGCCAAAAATCCAGTAGGCGGGAATGGCGACCAGCGGGAACGACACCAGCGAGATCGTCCAGGCGATGGTTCCCTGGGAGCTGCGGGCATACATCAGCGCATGCAGCGCGTGGAAGATGCCCAGCACATGCAGCACCGGCACCAGCACCGCCGTCATGTAGCCAATAATTTCTAGGATGCTATGGAAGTCCATGGGCTTCGCCTTGCCGAATCCCCCCGCTAGGGGGAGCCTTCGCCAAGCGCCTTCAATATAGCGCTCTGATAGACGTTTTCGACGGGAAGCGTGACATTATTGAACGCCTCTTGAACCTTGTAAACTGTGGTCGATCGGTCGTTAATCACCCTAAGCGACGCCATTTTCCCAGGCACTGTCCGCGCCGTATCGTAGTCATACGTAAGAAAGGTTACCGAGGCCGGCTGCAAGGCATAGCGCACAAGCTGTTCATCGCCTCCAAGCCGACCAGCGATTCGCTCATACACCGGATGCGGGCAGACGAAAAAGAGCCCTTTTCTGCATAGCGCTTCCCGCTGCAGGACCTGACCCTTGTAGATAAGCTGAGGCAAAATCCGCTTGGACACGTTTTCCCAGTTCAAGCCCGCCGTCGTATTGACTAACTGCCGGTTCTTTCGGAGCGCTTCAAACCCATTCCTGTAGCTACCCGTCGAATCTATGGTCTGCACTTCAACCGCGACAAATTCAACCAGCGAACCCGATGCGTCGATCAGCGCCAGCACCCAGTCGACGAAATAGCCTCCTCGACCCATTTTCTGTGGTAGGCGAAGTTCCCCGCCCCACCGTTTTCCGAACACCGCGATGCAGGGCTTCTTGTTTGATCTCGCAGAAGCCACAGCCTCTTTACCGGGAACCAGCGGGAAATCGCCGGGAAACGCTCGGCTCGCAACGTCGTGCAGGACGCTGTACTTGTCCGCATACAGCCTAATCGGACAGCAAACCACAGGTCCCGAGGTCATCGGTTTCAACGCGCAAACACCCGACACCCTGCCGTCATTGAATGATTTTTCGCATTTCTCGCTAAGAATCGGGCAGCGCTTCTTCCGGACAGCCTCCAGGGCTGCTTCGGAGTCGTCGTCATGGCTGTAGCCAAAAAACTCCCAGATGGTACTTGCCATTACACGGCCTTCATTAGTGAGGTCTGAACTCCGTTGAGCAGCCCCGCCAGCTTGGTTCCTATCGCGGCCGCCAGCATCGGAGGAACTGCGTTACCGACCTGCTCGTACTGCTCGACCCGCGACCCGAGGAATTTAAAGGTATCAGGAAAGGTCTGCAGTCTTGCGGCCTCCCGAACCGTGAATGCGCGGTCCTGGTCGTAGTGGAAATACGCGCCCCAGTGGGGGTCGCATTTGGTGAGAATGGTAGAGGCGAGCCCCTCGGGATCCACCCGCCCGTAGCGTTTGGTGTGGTCGCTACGGCGAGCCCGCTGCATCCCGCGGGGGAGAAGATGGGTAGGAATATTCGTCCAATTCCCGCCCGGAGGGATGTGCGACAAGCGCTCGAGGTTGATTTTGCTCAAACGGGCGGCCTCGTGGTTATACACGCCATCGGATCCGAACCTCATCGCACTTTGGAAGGCGTTGGATGGCGCAGTCCGGTACGGCTTGACTTTCGAGCCGGCTTCACCGTTTTTTAGTTCTGGCAGGTCATCCAGGGCATCGCGGACAGATATAAAGGAAGGAAGCTCGACGCGCCGAGGCAGAGCTACGATATTGCGCCCCTCGAATCTGGACGTGAAATTGACCCGGAGAGGAGCCATATGGAAGGGCTCGGGGAAGGCCAATGCGGGGTCCAGCCCATTTCGAAGGCCTATTACGATGGTCCTCCAGCGGGTCTGGGGAACGCCGTAGTGCGGAGCGTAGAGGATCCTGACGTCCGACCTGTAGCCATGCCTCTCCAAAGCCGTGAGAATCGCCTGCAAGGTCGATCCGCCCTCAAACGAGACCAGACCGGGAACGTTTTCAATCAGAACCGCCTGGGGTAGAAACTCATCAACAAACCGGAGGTATTCTTTGAAAAGATGGTTTCGGGCATCCTCGGAGGAGCGTACCGGGGCGTTGATTGAAAAGCCCTGGCAGGGCGGACCTCCGGCAACCAGACTCAACTCTCCTTTGGCCAAACCGAGGCGGTCGCGAACCGCCCTTGCATCCACACTGCGTATGTCGCGCTGATCTACGAGCGCCCCCTGATGATTGGCCGCATAGGTCTCCGCATAGCCCGGAACCACTTCATTGGCATACAGGCCCCGGAACCCGCTTTCCCGGAGCCCTTCGGAGAGACCTCCAGCTCCGGAAAACAGATCAATTGAAGTCAGCCTTCCTCGCTCAGCCATGCAGAACTCCCTTCTCTCGCTTCGGTCAGTCGTTGACGAACCACTACTCCCACTGGCGGCCTGCTGTCAACCCACCAAGAACAATCAGCAAAACCACCCCTCCCAATCACCGCCCTCCCCGCTGCGCGGGGAGTTCCTGCTGCTTGTAGCCGGCCGGGGCCTCGAAGCTGCCGGCCGGGGACTTCTGGCGCGTCACCGCCTTGACCAAGGTCTCGCGGATGAGCTTGCCATCCCGGTACATGCGGGTCATTACCGGAAAGCCATCGACCTGCTCGAAGTTGGAGAAGGCGTTCTGCCCAATCCGGGCGATCGCCGGGTTTTTCTGGAAGGCTTTTACAATGTCCTGCTGAAAGGCCGCCATGCCGTAGAAGGCCGCCAGGTCGTCCTTGCGGATCCCCAGGTCCTTCCAGGAGGCCACCCACAGCTCCCCAACCTTCTCCGCCCCGTTCATGATCTCGTGCTTGCGGGCGGCAAAGCCGGAAACGGTCTCGCGCTCGCCGGTGGGCTTGACCTTGAATTCCGAAGGGGCTGGAGCCTCTTCGCCCCCGCCCATCAGCCCGCCGGCCATGCGTTCCATCATCGCGCGCTGGGCCGGCGGCATGCCCGCCATCGCCTCCTTCATCTTCGCCATTGCGTCGTCGAGCTGGGCCGCCATCGCCTGGACCGAAGCCTTGTCGAGGTTCATGAAGGATCTGCGGCCGTGGTCCACATGCACCAGCGTTTCGGCGGCGGGCCGAAAGATCGCGGTGTTACGCGGATTGGGATACTGGTCGTCCATGCGGATGCCGGTGGGGTCGATCAGCAGGCGACCGTTCTGGACCTCGGGCCGGCGCCCTTCGTGGTTCGTGGTCTGGATGTCAAGGGCGACATCGGACCGGACCTGGGGGGCGGCGGCCAGGGCGAGCGCGATTAGGGGCACTATGGTCTTCACCTTCATGGGGATCTCCTGTATGCAAGGGTTCAACGATGGGTGCCCACTGTACCCCCTACCGCTGGAAATGTCCAAACCGCACCCGAGTCGAGCATGAAACTAAAGCTGCACTGGCAAATCCTGATCGCCCTCCTCCTCGCCCTCGCCACCGGGGTCGCGGTACACCTCGGCGCCGGGGACGAGGGGCCGCCGGACTGGGCCTCCCCGTTGATCGCCGCCTGCCGCTTCGTGGGCACCCTCTTCTTCAACGCCCTCAAGATGATTGTCGTCCCGCTCATCGTCGCCTCGATCGTGAATGGAATGATCGGCCTGTCGGAAGAGCGTAATTTTGGACGGATTGGACTGAAAACCATCGGCTACTACCTTGCCAGCGGCCTGCTGGCCATCCTCACCGGACTTCTGCTGGTCAACGCCATCCAGCCCGGCAAGGTCAGTCCCGAGACCGCCCAGGCCATGATTAGCCAGGCGGGAGATCCCGAGGAATTCCTGTCCAGGGTGGAGGGCAAAACCGGGGGCGACATCCTCGAAATCTTCATCCGCATGGTGCCTCCCAATGTGATCAAGGCCGCCACCGACAACGGCCAGCTCCTCGGGCTGATCTTCTTCAGCCTGCTCTTCGGGGCCTTCGTCGGCAGGCTCCCCGCGCCCCTGCTCGATTTCCAGCGCAAGGCCTGGGAGAGCATTCTGGGGGTCATGACGATGATTACCGACCTGATCATCCGCTTCGCGCCCATCGGGGTCTACGCCCTCATCACCCCGGTCATCATCGACACCGGCCTAGGCGCGTTTAAGCCGCTGCTGCTTTTCTTTGTCACCGTGATGCTCGCGCTGGGCATCCACATGTTCCTCACCCTCCCCGGGCTGCTCATGCTGTTCAAGATCCGGCCCTCGAAGCACTTCAAGGCCACCGCGCCGGCCCTGCTCACCGCCTTCTCCACCGCCTCCTCGGCCTCGACCCTGCCGGTCACGATGGAATGCATGGAGCGGAAGGCGGGCGTTAGCAATCGGGTGGCCAGCTTCACCCTGCCCCTGGGCGCCACGGTGAACATGGACGGCACCGCGCTCTACGAATGCGTCGTGGTGATCTTCATCGCCCAGTTCTACGGCGTCGCCTCCGGCGTGACGCTGGACCTGACGACCCAGTTCACCGTGGTGATCCTCGCCCTCCTGACCTCGGTCGGCGTGGCCGGAATCCCTTCGGCCAGCCTGGTCGCCATCGCGGTGATCCTCGCGGCGGTGGGCCTCCCGGTCGAGGCCGTCGGCATCGTGCTGGTCGTGGACCGGATACTCGATATGTGCAGGACGGCGGTGAACGTCTTCAGCGATACCTGCGGCGCCGCCATCATCGCCGCCAGCGAGGGCGAGAAGAATCTCTACGCCGACGTGTAGGGCTACGTTCTGCGGAGCGCATGGGCTGGGTTCCTGGGCAGGGGAAGGGGGAGGCACGGCCCGTAAACAAGGTCCACTGCGTCCTCGCGGGCGCGAGAACCACTGACCTTGTTGACCGCGTGGTGCGGGTTCAAGACATAGGTAACACGGAAAGCTCAGGACATAGGTGACACT
>CBFGVE010000165.1:0-6010 GCA_965651915.1 uncultured bacterium | reverse complement strand
GATCTGCTTCGCGGTGGTACGATGGTTTCCCCGCCGAAGCTGGGCCCGCGCGGTCTGGCTCGGCCTGCTGCTGGGGGGAGGACTGTGGGCGGTCATCATGAGCGCGGGCTCGGTCTACGACGAGAACGACACCGCCGTGGTGCTCACCCGGCTACTCCCCGGCATCAAGCTTGCCTCGCATCCCGTGTGGCCGAGCTGGTGGGTCTCGGAGGGCATCATGTCGCTGGCGCGCGGACACTGGAGCCGCGGGCTGGCCCTGCTCGGCGTGCTGCTGACCAACCTCATGATGATGGGCGTGGTGATCGATCTCGCCGGGCGCCGCCTTTTCTTCGACGGCTGGCTGCGGGTGATGGGCTCTGGCGCCCGCAAGGAGAGCCGGGCGGTGCTGCTGGTGCGTTTCGAGCGGCTGCTGGGCTTCCTCGCCCCTGACATCCGGGCGCTGATGCTCAAGGACGCCCGCATTTTCCTTCGCGATGCCGCCCAGTGGTCGCAGAGCCTCATCTTCTTCGGGCTGCTCGGCATCTACTTCTTCAACCTGCGCAACCTCAACTACCACATGCTCACCGATGTGTGGATCAATCTCATCACCTTCCTGAACATCTTCGGGGTATCCGCCGTGATGTGCTCCTTCGGCACCCGCTTCGTCTATCCCCAGCCTAGCCTGGAGGGCCACGGGTTCTGGATCGTGGGCATGGCCCCGACCACGATGGGCCGGGTGCTGTGGGCCAAGTTTGGCGGGGCGATGGCCAGCCTGGGATCGATCAGCCTGCTGCTCATGGGGGTTTCGGTAGTCATGCTCGAACTTTCGTCCGAGCTGCGCACGGTGGCGCTGTCGGTATCCGCCGCCATCGCCATCGCGGTGGTGGGGCTCTCGACGGGCCTCGGCGCGATTTTCATGGACCGTCGCCAGAAGAATCCGGCGGCGATTATTTCGGGATTTGGCGGAACGCTCAACCTGGTGCTGAGCCTGTGCTTCATGCTCGCGGCCATCGTACCTTTTGGAATGATCTTCCATTTTCGGGCCACCGGAATGCTCGCGCCCGGGACCTTCGGACTCCTGCTTGTCGCCGGCTACGTCTGGCTGCTGCTCGTCACCCTGCTGGCCGGCATCTTCCCCGTGGTCCTCGGCTGCCGCAGCCTGGCGCGCCGCGAGTATTAAACTGAGCGTTCCTCCCCCGCACTATCCAATCCTCGGACAGGGGGGCGTTCGGGTAGTCCAAACCCAGGACAAGCGCCGGAGCGGCTACTCCGCAGCGGCCGGACCGTCTCCCGCAGGTGCGTTTAGCAGGTCCGCCCTGCTCATGAGGCTCCAGGCGGTGTAGTGGGCGAGCAGCGTGGTCTGCTCGGGTTTCAGGCGTATGATATCCCACAACTGGAACCCTTTGTTTTCAGCGAAGGTGCCGTACAGGGGGAAGTTCTTCAGCATGCCCTTGCCGAACAAGTCCTTCACTGCGGGGTCGCCGATTTTTCCGATCCAGTTCCCGCTCGCGCTCTTGCCGGACTCCGGGCTGTGTACTTCAAGGAAGCACCAGACGACCTTGACCGTGTAGGGTTCGACCCCGAAGCGCTCGTTGGCTAGAACCTCGAGGGTGGTGCTGGCCACCGCGGGGCCTCCATTCTTCACCGACGTTTCAAGTTGCCGGGCAAGGTTGGCAAGCTCGCGGGCATGGAACACCTGGGTTTTGTCGTAGCGGTTCACCCCCGGGAGGCCAAACAGCGCCTCCACATAGTTGGGAAACCGGAAGGAATCGCACCCAGCAACCACCGCCTCGGGCGCGTTCACGAAAGCGAAGATGGTGCCGACCCGCCGGGCGAGGAGGGGCATGATGCCCAAATTTTCTGAGTGGCCTCCATCCTGCTGGGCATATCGGCCCGCCGCAGGTTCCCGGAAGTGCTGCAGGGCATGGGGGGACCAGTGGCTGAACTTGGGGAACCCAAGGAGTTCGACCGCCGCCCCGAACTCGCCGGGCGCCGCGCCGCTGCTGCCGATGACATCGGCGAGGGAGAAAACGGGCGAGTTCCAGAACGGGCCCCTGATGTAGAGGTGGGCCTCGGCTAGGCCGGAGTCGATCCGCACCGGCTTGATGGAATCGTAGGCGAAGCTTTCCACGTAGCCCCCACCAATGGGTTCCTTGGCATGACGGCTGGGATGGTAGTAGCCGCGGCTCCCTGAATAGAGGGGGGTGTACTCTATCGGAATGCGTTTGCCCGGTTCGCTCTCCCAGTTTACGGCGTCGTAGTGGCGAAGGGTTCCTCCCGCGATCAGGTAGGGTCTTCCCTTGGGCACCGAATAGAAGGCGGGTTGGTTTTTCCGGGCCAACGCGGGATTCCGGCGCAGGATGTCCGCCCCCGTTTCCTCGCTCCAGGTGAACCATCGGTTAGGATCTCCCAAACCGAAAGGCTCCAGAAATCTGACCGCTATAGAACGGCTGTAGGACTCGGACCCCTGAAAAGAAAGCAGCCGTGGAAAAACGCCCCTATACCAGAAGACGTAGGCATTGGCGACGGCCTCGGTTATCGAGCCTGCGCCGGGTTTAGTATTGGATCTAGTCAAGCCGGAGGGACCCACATAGTCCTCTAGAAGGGTAGTGTCGTCGCCGGGGGGCGAGAACACCCAGGGGGTGGCAGCCCACGAGCCTCCGGATACGCCGCTGACGTAGCGAACCTTTTCCAGCACTCCCATCTCCTTTAGTGCCCTGAGGTAGCCCGCCGTCGCGCTGGCGGAGCGGGTGCCGCCTCCCGAGAAGCACAGTCCTAGGTCATCCTTGCCCGCGAGATCCTTCCAGACCGGGCCCTCCGGATCCTGCTCGGGAAACGCCACCCGGCTAAGCGGGGTGGCGGACCAGTACCGGACTTGGACTGGTCCGGTGTGCAGCGACGTGCAGGAGCACAGCGACGCTGCAAGGATGATGGCCGAGGCGGACTGAGCCAGCCGCATGGAGAAGAGAGTGGAAGGGTTGCGCATAGGGTTCTCCCGGGCTATTGGCCGAACAGGGTTTTCCAGAATTCCGAATTCAGCGTGATGCCGAATACGGTGTCGTGCTCGCTGATGTTGCCGTCCACGCCTGGCTTGGAATAGGTGTAGAACGATTCTCCGGCGAAGAGCGAGATGCCGTAGCAGATATCCCAGCCCACGCCGGCGGTGAAGGCCATGCCGGTGGAGTCCGCCTTGGCGTCGTCGCGGCTGAGCATGCCGCCGACACTTGCGATCACGGACAGCCGCCGCCATACCAGGTCTTCCCAGTTGTTGAGCCGCCCATCCATGTACCGGCTGTAGGCGGGATAGCCGCGGAGCGCCAGGCCGGCGCCCACTCCGCCGAGGTTGTCGTTGTAGTAGGTGGCCACCCCGTAGCGGAGCCGGTGGAAGTTCCAGTCCTCGACGCCATGGTGGCGGTAGAGCTGGGCCACATTCTCCCTGGCGCCTGCCGCGTGCGCTTCTCCCGCGCTAAGCGATGGCTCCGACAGCATCCGCAGTTCCACGAGTTTTTCTTCGATGGTCAGGGGCTTGGCCTCCGCGTCGCACCCCGCCGGGCAGGTGCCGAAGAGGCAGTCAAACCAGCAGCGGAGGAAGAATCGGTCGCAGCGGGTGACCATGCCGTTCGACACCCGGATTTTCTCATGCTTGATGAGGTCGCTGAGGTAGCGGACATCCTCGGGAATCCGGCCGGGGCGGGCGATCTGGATTTGGCTGGCTTTGTCGATGCCCGCGGTGATCTTCGCGATCTGGTTGGAGGCCGCCACGTCTGCGCTCTTGAGAGCCTTCACCTCCTTCTTGAGCGATTCGATCTCCTGCTTGGCCTTGGCCAGCTCGTTTGTCGCGGCGGGTGCAGCCTCGGTCGTGGCCGCGGGTTCGCTCTGCGCCTCGCAGCGGAGATGGGGGGAGAGGGCGAGCAGCGCGGCAACGACGGATACGGAACGTAGACGCATGAGGGCCTCCTTGGTGGTGACCCCCGCATCATCGCCGTATGTGCCGCAGCAGTCTATCGGTCGCGGCTTCGTAAAGATCGTCCGCTAGCTTCCTAGGGAGGCCTTTGCGCTCCACTCCATGGCTGCGGCGCGAAGATCGCGGGTGCAGGGCAGCGCCAGCTTTTCCTTCAGGTGCTCCTTGTGCGCGTTGAGGGTCTTCACGCTGATGCCGAGCTGAGTGGCGATGTGCGTGTTGTCTCCTCCGCTCCCGAGAAGCTGGAAAACTTGAAACTCGCGTTGGCTGAGCCGGGACAGCTCCTCGTGTCGGCTCTTGTGCCCTTTCTTGCCATAGATGGCCTGCTGGAGTATGGGAGAGGCGATGCTGTGGCACACATGCAGGTCACCGCGTACGGCGCTGCGGATCGACTCGGTCAGGCTGTCGGCGTCGGCGTTGCGGTACAGGTATCCCCGCACGCCCGCCTGAATGGCCCGCTCGGCCAGCCCGGTATCGCGGGTGTGGGAAAGGATAACCGCCGCCAGCGATGGGGCCGCAGCCCTGCAGCGGCCAAGCGCATCGAAAACCTCTCCACCTCCGACAAACATCTCGAAAACCACGGCATCCGGCGGCGACGTCAGCACCTGCGCCAGCAGGCTTTTGTATTCTGAAAACGCGCCCGAAAGCTCCATGTCGACCGCATCCAGAATAGCCTGGGCCATTCCTGCTCTGGCGAAGGGGTGTTCGCTTACGAGCGCCACCCGGATGCGGCGATGATCTGCACCGTCCGAAAAACCTTTTTCCATTTCGTTCCCTCCCAAAACGCTTGACTGATGGATACGCCCAATCAAGGCGTCAATCAATGCCAAACGCACGCAGTCTAGGAAGAATCCGTATCTAGAAATAGGAAAGAAATTCCTATCCAGTCGACAAGAGAGAATCGGCATTCCGCCGTATCCCGAGGCGGGAGAGGGCGAAGTCGTAGCGGACGGGGTCGCGGGGGCGGATGCGCCGGAATCCCTCGGTGATTTCGCGCGCGGTGGCTAGGTCGGCGGCGCGGCGGCCGGTGAGCCCCATCTCCGAGCAGACCCGGTGTACATGCACATCGACCGGGTAGAGCAGGAGCGCGGGCGAAATTCCCTTCCAGCAGCCGGGATCCACCGCGTCCTCGCGCACCATCCAGCGCAGGTACATGTGCAGTCGCTTGCAGGCGCTGCCCCGCTCCGGATCCCCCAGCAGGCTGTTGCGGTCAAAACCGCCGTGCGCCCGGAGCGCGGAGGCCCAGCCCGCGAGTGCGGGCATGACGTCAGGATCGCGCCGGTGCAGCCGCCGCAGGAACGCCCTGCCCAGCGTGCCCTCGGCCGCGATGAGCCCTTTCGCCCCGCGGAGGAGGGCGGCGATGTCGGCTGGTCGGGTCCAGCGGTGCCCGCAGCCGGCAAAGGCATGCGCCAGCGCGCCGGGGCTCGCGTTCTCCAGCCAGGCGCGGGGGGAGGGGCCCATGCGGTCCAGCGCGGCCCGGGCGTTGCGGACAATGGAGGCGACGTTGCCGTAGGCGAAGCCTGCCGCCAGCAGCCCGGCGATTTCCCGGTCCTCCGGCTCCGGATAGCGCAGCACCAGCTCGAGCGGGTCGGGCGAGATCCAGCGGGCGTGGTTGTAGCGGGCGTAGAGGCAGTCGAGCGCGGCCCGGGTGGGCTGGATGGCGGTGGGTGGTGGGGACATAGCCTGCCATAATCGCTGCCGTCCGAGCCCTGAGCAAGCCCAACCGCCCGCCCTAATCAACGCGAAGCGCCCGTGAGAATAAGAATTTCGCGGCGAATATCCTAACCGCTTATAGCGCAATAAGATGTGACAAAGACCATCATGTAAAAACGATGCTAAACATCGATAAGTGATTGAGGCGCAGAAGGAAACGCTAAAAATCAGCTCGAAAAAGGGCCTTACATCCACTTTTTGGGGGGTGTTTTGGGCGCGCAAGCTCGCCGATCCTAGCCGCTAACGTCAACCCCGGAAATGCACGATTGATTGATCCCCTTTGAAGGGGTACGGTGTCGGCATGGTCATGACACTACAGATTGAGCAGATGACACGCGCCGAGAAGCTTCAGGTGAT
>CBFGVE010000164.1:0-6034 GCA_965651915.1 uncultured bacterium | reverse complement strand
GGCGTCCCCCCCCCACCCCGCCGGAGCGAGCAGGAAGAGGGCGGCGAGTCCGCCGTGGAGGCGTGGAACAGGCAGAAATCGAGGTAGGGGGGCGGTCATGGGAGGGAAGCCTAGCCCAAGGTAAACCGTTTTACAAGAAAAGCCGCCGCGATTTTGCGGGAAACAGAAAGGCCCGCCGGAGATCCGGCGGGCCTTCGGTATAGAGGCAGACCGCGCGGGGGCGGTCCGGCCAGGTCCTAGCCCTTGGCGAGCTGGTAGAGTTCATCCACCCGCTCCCAGTTGACCACGTTCCAGAAGGCGGCGATGTAGTCGGGGCGGCGGTTCTGGTAGTTGAGGTAGTAGGCGTGCTCCCAGACGTCGAGGCCGAGGATGGGGGTGCCGGTGCATTCGACGACGCCCTTCATCAGCGGGCTGTCCTGGTTGGGGGTGGAGCAGACGCAGAGGGAGCCGTCGGCCTTGACGCAGAGCCAGGCCCAGCCGGAGCCGAAGCGGGTCGCGCCGGCGGCGGCGAACTTCTTCTTGAACTCGTCGAGGCTGCCGAAGGCGGCGTCGATCGCGCCCGCCACCTTGCCCACCGGGTTGCCGCCGCCGTTGGGCGAAAGCAGGGTCCAGAACAGGGCGTGGTTGGCGTGGCCGCCGCCGTTGTTGCGGACGGCGGTGCGGATGTCCTCGGGGACGGCGGCGAGGTCGGCGATGAGTTCCTCGACCGACTTCGCTTCGAGGTCGGCCTTGCCGGCGATGGCGGCGTTGACGTTGTTGATGTAGGCGGCGTGGTGCTTGCCGTGGTGGATCTCCATGGTGCGGGCGTCGATGTGGGGCTCGAGCGCGTCGAACGCATAGGGCAGTGCAGGTAGCTGGAAGGCCATGGGGTACTCTCCTTGTTCTGGTGGGGTGAAATACAGGAGCCGCCGTCGCCGGGTAGGGCGCGCTGCGGCAGTTGCAACCCGGCTACTATACGGGGAGGACTGCGAAATGTCCACCGCCGAGGGGAAAAACTGGGGCTCGGACAATAACGGACGCCACTGGGCCGTTTGAGGCAGTGGACCGCATAGTGCGGGCCGCCGGCGAAAGCAAACCATCCGCCAATCACCGAGGAGCACCGCATGAAAACACTTGCCGCCCTTTGCACCGCCGCCCTAGTGGCCGGCCTGAGCCTGCCCGCGCAGGCCGAGAAGCCCGAACGCCCCGCCAAGCCCGACCAGCCGCGCGGCGAGCGCCCGGAACGTCCAGAACGCCCGGAGCGCCGCGAGCACCCGAGGTTCGACGCCATCGACGCCGACGGCAGCGGCGAGGTCAGCCCCGCAGAGTGGATCGCCCACCGCCGCGAGATGGCCAAGAAGATGATGCCGGAAGGCCGGGAGTGGGACGAGGAGCGCTTCCAGAAGCGCGCCACGATGATGTTCGGCAAGATGGATGCCGACGGCAGCGGCGGCGTATCCCCCAAGGAAATGAAGACCGCCCACGAGCACATGCAGAAGCGCCGCGGCGCGGACCGCCCGGGCATGGGCAAGAAGGGCGAAGGCCAGAAAATGGACGGCAAGAAGCCCATGGGCGATGCGCCGCGCAAGCCGAAAAAGCCCGCAGCCGAATAGCAGCGGCTCCGGCCGGATGCCATTCCGCGCCCCGGTTCCTCCGCAGGAGCCGGGGCGTTTTTTTTAGGGGCGAACCACATTGACTGGCAGGTGATCGGGGGATAGTTTCCGGCATGTCAAACCAACCAGGAGATGGGATCATGCCGAGCGATAAGATCATTGCCGTTGTCGGGGCGACCGGGGCGCAGGGAAGCGGGCTGGTGGAGGCTATTCTGGCTGATCCCGGGGGCGGGTTCCGGGTGCGCGCCATCACCCGCAGCGCCGCCTCGGACAAGGCGCGGGCGCTGGCGGCCCGCGGGGTGGAGGTGGTCGAGGCGAGCCTGGACGACGAGGCGAGCATCGGCCGGGCCTTCGCCGGGGCCTACGGCGCTTTCTGCGTGACGTTTTTCTGGGAGCATTTCTCGCCCGAGAAGGAGAAGGCCCACGCCGCGGCGATGGCCCGGGCGGCGAAGCAGGCCGGTCTCGGCCATGTCGTCTGGTCCACCCTGGAGGACACCCGCCGCTGGATCCCGCTCTCCGACGACCGCATGCCCACGCTCGGCGGGCACTACAAGGTTCCGCACTTCGATGCCAAGGGCGAATCGGACCAGGTCTTCCGCGACCTCGGCGTGCCGACCACCTTCCTGCTCACCTCCTTCTACTGGGAGAACCTCGTCTACTTCGGCATGGGACCCAAGCCGGGTCCGGATGGCCGCCTGGCGATCACCCTGCCCATGGGCGCGGAGAAGCTGCCCTCGGTGGCGGCGGGGGACATCGGCGCGTTCGCCAATGCCCTGTTCAGGCACGGGCCGGAATTCATCGGGCAGACCGTGGGCGTGGCGGGCGAGCATATGACCGGCGACGAGATGGCGGCGGCGCTCTCGCGGGCGCTGGGCCGGGAGGTGGTCTACAACGCGGTCCCTCCCGAGGTCTACCGTGGCTTCGGATTCCCGGGCGCGGACGACCTGGGCAACATGTTCCAGTTCAACCGCGACTTCGCCGACGACTTCTGCGCCGCCCGCGATCTGGTCCGCGCCCGCACCATCCTGCCCGGTCTGCAGACCTTCGAGGAATGGCTCGCGGCGAACAAGGAGCGGATTCCGCTCGGCTAGTGTCCTAGGCTTGGAGAAACCGCAGGGAGGTTTGTCCGGGCATTGGAACGCAGGGCGATTACTTCTTGGCCGGGCCGCCGCGGGCGAAGAGGCGGTCGAGGGCGAGCTTGCCGCCGCCGGCGAGGGCGAAGAAGATCATGACGGCGAGGTAGAGCAGGGCCATTTCCTTCTTGGCGAATGGGTCGCTGCCGTGGGCGACGAAGGCGGCGACGCCCATGGTGCCGGCGATCAGCAGGGCGCAGACCCGGGTACCGAGGCCCAGCGCGAGCAGGATGCCGCCGGCCAGCTCGGAGAGCGCGGCGAGCCAGGCGAAGAGGTCGGGCTGGGGAAAGCCCATCTTGCCCACGTTCTCGGCGAACATCTCCATGCGCCCGCCGAAGATCTTTCCGTAGCCGTGGGTGGCCATGAAGGCTCCGGAACAGACACGGAGCAGGGTGAGTCCAAAGGTGTAGAGCGATTGCTGCATGAGGTGTTCTCCTTGGTGCCGAGTGTACGGCAAGCGAACGCGGAATCAAGCCCCGGGGTCACCACGGTGCGCGGTAGGCTCGGTGGAGGGTGAACGCCGCAGGCAGGTGGCGGATGAGGGGGGGCTCGGCGTCGCCGGGATGGCCGCTGACCTCCACGATGTCGAAGCGGAAGGGACAGGGGGCGATGCGGCGGCGGGCGAGATAGCGCAGGGCGGCGCGGCTCAGCGCCCGCTGCTTGGCGGGACCGACCGCGCTTGCGGGGCGCAGCCGGGCGGTGGCGGAGCGGGTCTTGACCTCCACGAAAACCAGGACCTCGCCGTCGCGGGCGATCAAATCAAGCTCGTCGCGGGGCCCGAGCCGGACCCGCTGGCCCAGGATCTTCAGCCCGCGGCCCTGGAGCCAGCGGGCGGCCTCGTGCTCGCCCCAGAGCCCGGTGCGGGCCCGGTCGGACAGCGGCTTGCGCTTCATCCGGCCCCGGAGGAAGGCGAGCCAGGCGCGGGGCGAGAACAGGCTGGAGCGGCGGGTCGTCATGGGCTCGGCGGGGTCCTCATTCGCGTTTGTGTCTCAAAAAAGGCCGAAAGTGATACACAACTCAAAAAAGCACAACATATGGTGGTTTCATGCGAGACGCTTGCCATATGCAGTGGCTTAAAAAGCGTATTTTCCTTCGGCTGTGTTGAGCAGCTCGGCAACGGGGCGGAAGCTGCGGCGGTGTTCGGGGCAGGGGCCGTGCTCGCGGAGGGCCTGGAGATGGCGGCGGGTGCCGTAGCCTTTGTGGATGGCGAAGCCATAGGCGGGGTGCAGGGCGTCGAGTTCCCGCATCAGGCGGTCGCGGGTGACTTTGGCGACGATGCTGGCGGCGGCGATGGAAAGGCTCAGGCTGTCGCCCTTCACGATGCCCCGGTGGAGGTAGGGGAAATCGCGTATGGGGAGTCCATCGACCAGCACGAGCCCAAGGGGCTGGGGGAGCTGGGCGATGGCGCGCTCCATCGCGAGGTGGGAGGCGCGGAGGATGTTGAGGCGGTCGATTTCCCCAACCGAGGCGAGTCCCACGCCGATGGCGATGGTGGCGGGCTGGTGGCTGTGGAGCAGTGCAAAGAAACGCTCGCGGGCGTCCTCGGAGAGCTTTTTGGAGTCGGTCAGGCCGGCGAGGAGACCCTGGGCCTCGCGGCGGAGGAAGGCGGGATCGAAGAGAACGGCGGCGGCGGCCACAGGGCCGGCGAGCGGGCCGCGGCCCGCCTCGTCGGTGCCCGCCACGCGGAGGTGGCCGTGGGACCACGCCTCCTCTTCGTAGCGGAGCACGGTGGGGAGGCGCTTAGCCGTTGGAGACGCGGCGTTCCTTGATGCGGGCGTTCTTGCCGGAGAGACCGCGCAGGTAGTACATCTTGGCGCGGCGGGTCTTGCCGGGGCGCTCGATCTCAATCTTGGTCACGTTGGGCGACTGGAGGGGGAACACGCGCTCGACGCCGACGTTGAAGGAGATGCGGCGGACGGTGATGCTGGCGGTCGCGCCGGAACCGTTCTGGGCGATGACCGTGCCGCTGAAGGCCTGGATGCGCTCCTTGTCGCCTTCCTTGATGCGCACGTGCACCTTGACGGTGTCGCCGATCTGGAAGCCGGGGACTTCGTTGCGGGTCTGTTCCTTGCTGATCTTATCGAGAATGGCAGTGTTCATAGATGTAGTCTCTCCAAAAGGGTCCGCCATATTAAGCGGGGAAGTCCGGAGGTCAAGCGGATTGTGAGAATAAAATGCGGGGGGGTGGCTGGATGCGCTAGTTCCGGGCGTTTAGCGCGGCAGTCAGGAAGGGGGCGAGGGGTGAGGACGAGGCGGAAAACTGCGCGGCGGCGAGATCGCGGCGGCCAGCCTCGAGGGCGAGCAGGCCGACCATCAGCTCCTTGCCGGGCGGGTTCATGCGCTCGATCCGGGCGCGGCGCTCGTCGAAGCTCAGGGTAGCGGGGCGGATGGTGGTGGTGGAGCTGGCGAGCACACCGGAGCTAAGCCGCCGCTCGATGTCCATCTCGACGCCTCCGCCACGCAGGCCAATGACTCTCCCCCGCTCGGTGCGGTCGGTGAATTTCAGCTCGATGGTTTGCCCGGTCTGGACCTGGAAGGACTGGAGGAGGACTTCGGCTCCCCGGGTGGCCTGGCGGAAGGCTTCCTCGAGCGCGGAGGCCTCGGCGGCGTAGGCGGCATGGGCTGGGTCGTGGAGGGCGAGCAGGAGGTGGGCCCGGGACAGCGCGTGGTCCTGGGTGAGCAGGAAGGCGGCAGCCTGGGTGATTTCGGCGCGGAAGGCGGCCCGGCGCTGATTGGCCTCCTGGGTCTGGAGCCGCTTTTCGCGCTCCTGCATTTCCTTGCGGACCTCGGCGATCAGCGTTTCGCGCTGTTCGGGAATGAGAGGAGAGAAGCTGCCCAGTCCGCCGGTTATCTGGTCGATAACGAGGGTGCCCTGCCCGCGGGCGGCAAGCTTGAGAGCTTCCTGGCGGGCCTCTTCCATTCGTTTCTCCAGGGTGGCCTGGCGGCGTTTGGTGTACTCGCGCTCGGCCCTGGCCACCTGGGATTCAAGATCGGTGCCCCTGGCGCGCTGTCCGAGACTGCGGAAGCGGTCCGGCAGGTGGCTGGCGAGAGGGGCGGCCTCGGCTTCCCGCACGAGGCGGTTCAGCTCCCGCCGCAGGCCCTGAAGCTTGTCGGCGGGCTGTACGGTGCGGGACGGGGAATCCGTTTCGGACGCCGCGGGTTGGGTTGCGGTCTGGGGTGGCGCTTCCTCGCCGGAGGTGGCGGGCTCATCCCGCCGCATGGCGAAGACGCCGATGAGCAGGGCGGCAAAGCCCGCCACGAGCAGGAGGGCTCCCAGGGGGCGGGGTTCGGGCGGGGGTGCGGTTCTGT
>CBFGVE010000163.1:0-6043 GCA_965651915.1 uncultured bacterium | reverse complement strand
GAGCGGTCCATCGAGGAGCTGATTCAGCGGACCGAGCTTGAGAAGCTCGACATCCTGCCCTCGGAAATCGACCTGGCCGGGGCGGAGGTTGAAATTGCCCGGGGCGACCACTACCTGCACCGCCTCCGCAACCTTCTCCAGCCCCTTAGGCAGAGCGGGCGCTACGAGTTCGTAGTGATCGACTGCTCGCCCTCCCTCGGAATCCTCACCATGAACGTGCTCGCCGCTGCCGACTCGCTCATCGTGCCCATCCAATGTGAATTCTATGCTTTGGAGGGCCTGAGCGTGATCACCCGGCTGGTGGGCCAGCTCCGCGAGAGCGGGACCAATCCAGAGCTTGAGCTTGAGGGCATCGTGATGACGATGTTCGATGGCCGCACCAATCTTTCGCAGCAGGTCGTGCAGGAAGTATCCACCCACTTCGGGCCGAAAATCTACGAAACCCTCATTCCCCGCAACATCCGGCTAGGCGAGGCCCCCAGCTTCGGCAAGCCCATCACCCTTTACAATCCGCATTGCACCGGCGCGGTAGCCTACCGCCTGCTGGCCAAGGAGTTCCTCGCCCGCCGCCGGGGGGGGGACGCGCCCGACGCCGGGCCCGCGCTCTCCCTTGGCCGCGCCCTAGCCGGATTGCACCAGCCATCCCCGACCTCCTATCCCCTGAGTACCCATGCCTGAACCTAAACTCGTTGCCTCCTCGCTGGGCCGGGGTCTTTCGGATCTGATCCAGGACGTCGCTCCCAGCCGTACTCTCATTCGCACCGCCGATCATGGATTTATGCAGATTCCGGTGGCCGACATCCACTCCGATGGGGAACTGGCCCCCGCCGATCCCGCTCTGCTCGAATCGGTGCGCAGGATTGGGGTGGTCCAGGCGGTGCTCGTACGAAAGGCGGAAGTGGGCTACCGCCTGGTCGCGGGTCGGAAGCGCCTAGCGGCCGCCCGCGAGGCGGGTTTGGTGACGATTCCTGCCCGTATCCTCCAGGTGGCCGAGGAGCAGGCGGAGGACTATCGCAATGCCGACAATCTGGGACGCGACGTGGCCCCGGACAAGTCTCCCTATGTGGCGATCGCTGTGCGGGCGATCAAGACCCCGGCCATTGCCTTCGCGCTCACGGCGGGTATCCTCGGTGGCTGGGCGCTCGGTACCCGTCATCTGGATGCCATCAAGGCCGATCGTGCATGGCTACGACCCAACTGGGTCGCCACGCCCGCGGTTGCCGAACCCGTCGCCGAAGCGCCCCGGCCCGCTGCTATTCCGCTACGCTGGAGCTTTGGGGTTTCCGGCGCTGGAGAATAGCCGGACAGGCGCGGCACGGACCACCGTGCCCTCCGGGCAAGATTAAAGGGCGTGGGAAGCGGGCACCGGTGCACCGGCCCTTCTTGAATCAGCGCCTGGGCGTGGTCAAAACCTGGAGCCGGTAGAGGCGATCTTCGCCAGGCGGTGCCGTGTCGGTGAGCTTGGCCATTCCGCCATCGCCCCGGATCTGACCGGCGCTTGGGAGCGGTCTCCAGCGGTTCGAGGCTCCCCCGCCGAGACTGTACATGACGGCATAGGTGACACCCCGCTGGGTCTGCCACTGCAGGGTCGCGACGTTTTCGCTTTTAGTAACAACCAGCGTGGCCCGGGCTAGCGGCTTAGGTTCAATCACTTCGGTCACGCAGCCGACGAGCAGCGGGAAGAGGACCAGGCCGGCAAGCAGAGTGCGTAGGGTCGCAGGCATGGGCGTTCCGGCGGGGCTACTTGAGATTCTCGTCATCCATCGGCTCGGCGGAAACGGACTCCTCCGCAGCGGGTGCGGGCAGGGACAGCCTAGGCTTGGTGGGCTCCGCGGCGTCCGCCGAGGCGGCGGGTGCAGCTTCAATCTCCTCCTCCACGGGAACGGGCAGTCCGCCGCGGTCGTCAACAAAGGGATGGTAGTACCAGCTATTTTTGCGCCGCTCGGCGTTGATATCGGTCAGCTCGAGGTTGTAGCGCGCCGAAAACCACTGCCAGTCTTCGTCGCTGAAAGAAAGCACCTGCCCGAGGCTGTTAACCAGGTCGGCGGTGGCGGCCGATTCGGCGACCCAGACCGTCCGGCACCAGGAACGCACCGATTCGGTGAGCACCGGAGGGAGGGTTTCCTCGTCGCCTACCAGGATCGCCTGGCGTGGAACGACGCGGAGGAAGCTGCCGTCCTTGAAGGCCGCCAGGTCAACGGCGACCCACTCGCGTCCGCTCCAGGCGTGTAGCTCGGGGGCTTCAAGCTCGCCGCGGTAGCTAACCAGAATGGCGCTGCGGCGGGCGAGCACGTCGAAGCCAACCTGCATCACCGAGTAGCGCTCGGGCACCAGCAGCAGGGCCGGGCCTGAAGGGCGGCGCGACATGGGGAATGCGGTGGAGGCGGAGAGGAGGAGGGCAAGGGTGAAAACCAGCGGACGGGCAGTCATGTTCATGGCGGGAACCCCGGGTAAAATCAACGATTGGCCTTGCATCGTAGCGGCAATTCGCGGGCACTGCAAGGGCTTTAGTAAATCGGTGGTTGAAGTCGAAAGAGGATTTTCGCATCCTCCAGCCCATTCTGCCATGCTCGACTTCCTCCAGAACGCCGTGCCGACCCACGGTCTCAAGCTGCTCTTCCTCGCTGGCCTGGCCTGGTTCATTTTCCAGACCTTCCGGAACCGCTCCGCCGCGCCTGCCAAGCTGCCTCCCGGCGGCTGGCGCATGCGCTTCATCTTCCTCGCCGTGCTACTTCCACTTCTGACGGCTACCCTGGTCTACCAGGCGACCTGGCAGCTCACCGGTTTTGCGCGTCCCGAGTTTGTACGCTTCATGAAGGCCTACAACCGGAGGGATGTGAATGCGGCCCGCGAGCTGACCCGGGGCCGAATGTTCGACCGGGGTGGGGTCGAGATCGCCCGCGACCGTGCCGACCGCCAGCGTACCCGCTACTATCCGCAGGGCTTGGCCCTCTGCCACCTAGCGGGCTATGCCGACCCGGTGTATGGCCTCTATGGGCTCGAGCGGAGCGAGGATGCCTGGCTGGCCGGGCGCAGCCTCGACCCGTCGCGCGATCTCAACCGTTTCGCCCGGAACCTGCTCGACCGGACCCAGATTGTCGGCGGCGACCTTCAGATCACCGCCGACCACCGCCTCCAGGCGCTCGCCACGCGCCTGCTTGCGGGAAAGCGGGGCGCTGTGGTTGCGATCCGGCCTTCGGATGGCGCGATTCTCGCCCTGGCGAGCGCCCCGGCCTTCGACCCCAACCGCCTTACTCCCGAACTCTTCGCCGATGCGGGCGGACGGGACGCTCCGCTGTTGAACCGGGCGCTGCACGGACTCTATCCTCCGGGCTCCACCTTCAAGCTGGCCATGGCCGCGCTTGCGGCGGAGCGCGGCTTCGACCGCCTGATCGACTGTCCGGCCGAAGGCTTCGCCGCCGCTCCCGGCGCCAAGCCGATCCGCGACCACGCCTTCTACGAGAACCAGCGGCACGGCCGCACGTGGGCGGGCTACGGGCGGATCGGCCTGCGGGAGGCCTTCGCAAAATCGTCCAACGTATTCTTCGCCCGCCTCGGCGTCGAGCTGGGCCCGGCGGCGATGAACGAGGCCGCGCCTGGCTGGCTCTTCGGACGGGCCATCCCCCTGCAGGGTTTGGCCCGGGAAGGGCTAGCCAGCCGTCCAGGGTCGATTCCAGCCCTCCGCGAGGGCGAGCGGCTCCGGGTGGCCCAGCTCTCCATTGGCCAGGGCGAGATGCTGGTCACGCCGCTACAGATGGCGCTTCTTACGGCGGGCATCGCCAACGACGGGCTCGTCATGACGCCGCGTATCGTGGATGCCGCGCCGGTCGAACCGCTGGGCCGGATCTCCTCGCCGGCGGCGGCCCGCCAGGTGCGCTCGATCATGCGCGAGGCGGTGGTCAATGGCACTGGCCGCCGCGCCCAGTTTCCCGATTTGGAGATCGCGGGCAAGACGGGTACCGCCCAGGTCGCGGGCGGCGAGGACCATTCCTGGTTTGTATGCTTCGCGCCCTATGCCCGTCCGGGCCTGGCCGTGGCGGTGCTGGTCGAGAACGGCGGCTACGGTTCGACCGCCGCGCTACCCATCGCTACCTTGCTGCTGCGCGAGGCCCAGCGGCTTGGGCTGCTCAATCCGCCGCCCGCCGTGGCAGGGGAGGGGGGGCGGTGAGCGCGATCCGGGCAAAAAAGAAATCGCGTGGCACCCCCGCCCCAGGTTCCGAACTCCTCGGCTACTACTTGCCGCTGGCGCTCTGCCTTGGGTCGGGCTTCGTCTCGGTGCTGATGCTGCGCCAGGGCCGCCTGGCCGATGTGCAGCTCGCCGACTGGCTGCCACTGGCCGCCGCGCTGCTGCTGCCTCTGTTCGCGGCGGCGATACTCAAGCTGGGTGGGTTCAAGGGCGACTGGACGCTATTATGGCTGGTGCTGCTGCTCAGTGGTCTGGGTGTACTGTTCAAATTCAGGACCGGTGCCGGTGCTTCATCGGCGGGCCCGCCGCTGTGGCAGTTGCCCTTGCTCATCGGCGTGGGCACGCTGGTGCTGGGCGCGCTGTTCTTTCGGGGAAGCGGCCAGGGGGTCTTGCGCTCGCTCGCGCCGCTGGGCTGGTTGCTAGCCATTGGCCTCCTCGCCGCGATTCTGGCCCTGGGCACGCGCTACCGGGGCATGGTCTATCTAGCGGGCAACATGAATCCCAGCGAGGCGTGCAAGCCCCTGCTGGTGCTGGCGGTGGCGGGATATCTGGCCCGGCACGCCGCCCGCGACGGCAGCTCCACCCTGGGCTTCCGCGGGCTGATGGTCCTGGGCATGCTCTGGAGCCTCCCCATGGGCCTTCTCCTGCTCCAGCGCGACCTGGGCATGATCATCCAGCTTAACGCGACCCTGCTGCTGATGCTCTACGTGGCGACCGGTCGCATGAGCTGGCTGGTGGCCGGCTTTGCGGCCCTGCTTGGGCTTGGCTTCGCGCTGGTCCACTTCGATCTGCATGGCGCCGACCGCATCCTCACCTGGCTGCATCCCTACCGCGATCCGACCGGGAAAGGCTGGCAGGTGCTGCAGTCGCTCTCCGCGCAGTACACCGGCGGGCTGTTCGGCACCGGTCTCGGCACCGGCTCGCCCAAGTCCGTGCCCATTGTCACCTCTGATTTTATCTACGCCGCGATTGCCGAAGAGGCGGGCTACATCGGCTGCCTGCTCATCGTGCTCGCCTACGCGGCGCTGTGTGGGCGGGGGCTGCGCGCCGCCTCGGAGCAGAAGGACCCCTTCGCGCGCCTGCTGGTGGGAGGGCTGGCGATCAGCCTGGGCTTGCAGACCGCGCTGAACCTGGCCGGCGCGACCAAGACGCTGCCCATGACCGGCATCACCCTGCCCTTCATCAGCCACGGCGGCAGCAGCCTCATCACCAGCCTGGCCATGGTAGGCCTGATCCTCGCCCACACCGCCCCCGCAAAGGGCGGGCGCAAGTCAGGATAATCTGTATAATTGATTTTCTGTCTAAATAGTTGTACACCTATTGCATTATGACCTCCCTGGGCACTTTATTGGGATCCCCGGCGCGCACCGAAATCCTGCGAGCCCTTTATTTCCTCCGCATGCCGGTGGGGCTCCGTCAGGCATCGAGACTGGCCTCGGTACATCCGCACTCGGCCGAGCGGGCGCTGGCGGCATTGACCGAGGAGAACCTGGCTACCCGTCGTCGGACGCATTCCCGCACCTTGTTCCAGATCAACCCCAAGCACCCAGACTACCCCATCTTGGAAGCGGTCTTCGACGGGGCGGACCAGGCCCGCCGGAGGCAGGACCACGTCAGAATAACGGCTCGGGCACGCTCCCTTCTGCCTCTATTGGGTGAAGCATTGGTCATGCGAACTCATGCACGAAGGGGCCGCGATGGCACTCAAACCTCTCTTTGAAGCTGCGGTCCGCGAGCTAAAGGCGCGCGGCATCCCGTTCGCGGTCGCCGGCGGCTTTGCCGCCGATCACTACCGCCACGAACCGCGTATGACCATGGATTTAGATAATGACAATCTGAACGAAAACGATACAAAAC
>CBFGVE010000162.1:0-6055 GCA_965651915.1 uncultured bacterium | reverse complement strand
GCGTTTCGCCTTTCAATCCGTGGCTTCCTCTCTACTCTACTGCCTCCGTGAGAAACCCAAAATTCCCACTCTCTTTTGGAGCTTTTTCGGACCCCTCTCCCTTTTGCCAACCTCCGCAAGAAACCTCAACCCGCATCCGACTCCGGCTGTTTCACTCCACCCATCCGCTTGATCCATACCGAAAGAATCGACAGATCCGCTGGATTCACCCCTGAAATTCGCCCTGCCTGGCCCAGATTCTCCGGACGTATCCGCTTGAGCTTCTCCCGGGCCTCGAAACGCAGCGCCCGGATCGAGTCGTAGTCTATATCGCGCGGAATCCCCTGACGCAGCAGCTTGTCCGACTTGGCAATATGCGCCAGTTCACGCTCGATGTAACCGGCGTACTTCACGTTGATCTCCACCTGCCGGGTCACCTCGGGCGCCAGCGGACGCGCCGATGCCAAGTCCCGGTAGGCAAGCTCCGGACGCCGCAGGCGCTGCTCCTCGGATACCCCCCCATGGAAAACACCCCGCAAACGCTCCATTTCTGCCGAGATCTCCGCCTCAATCTCCTCCAGCTCCCGAATCTCGGCATCCGGCACAATCCCCAGCCGACGGGCATGCCCCAGCAGCCGGAAACGCGCATTGTCCTGGCGCAGCACCAGGCGGTGCTCCGCCCGCGAGGTGAACATCCGGTAGGGCTCATCCGTACCCTTCGTCACCAGATCGTCGATCAGCACTCCCAGATACGCCTCGTTCCGGCTTAGCACCAGTGGCTCGCCCCCTAGCGCCTTCAGCGCCGCATTCGCCCCCGCCACAAACCCCTGACCCGCCGCCTCCTCGTAACCCGTCGTACCGTTGATCTGGCCCGCGAGGAAGAGATTCTCCAGCAGCTTAGCCTCCAGGGTGTGGAAAAGCTGGGTCGGGTCGCTGTAGTCGTACTCGATCGCGTAACCCGGACGAATGAACACCGCCCGCTCCATACCCGGAATCGAATGGATCATCGCATGCTGGACCTCCTCGGGAAGGCTGTTCGAGGTCCCGTTGGGATACATCTCCACCAAAAAGCGACCCTCCGGCTCGATAAATACGTGGTGGGTATCCTTGTCGCGGAACTTTACGATCTTGTCCTCGATCGAGGGGCAATAGCGTACTCCCGTCCCCTCGATCATGCCGCCATACATCGCGCTCCGGCCCAGGTTCGCCTCGATGATCTCGTGGGTGCGCTCCGTGGTATGGGTCAGATAGCAGGGAATCTGGTCGCTGCCCACCGGCCACGGTCGCAAGGGGTAATCGGACTGTTCCACGTGGAACACCCCGGGACGGGAGGCTGTTTCACCCTCTTGTTCCCCGTGGAACATCGCCCACTCTTTCTCCGCAGCCCGGCTGAAGAAGGGAGGGGGCTCCAGGCCGGGCTGGGGGTCCATCCGGTCGTACTCGAGGCTGTCACGGTGCAGGCGGGGAGGGGTTCCGGTCTTTAGCCGTCCCAGCGCGAAGCCGAGCCGGAGAAACGAAGCACTCATCCGGTCCGCCGCCTGTTCGCCCATTCGTCCGCCCGAAATTTTGCGGTCGCCGATGTGAATCAGCCCGCGCAGGAAGGTGCCGGTGGCGATGACCACGGTTTTCGCGGCGAGAAAGGAGCCGTCTTCGGTCGCGATTCCGAGCAGGCGTCCATTCTCCACTACAATTTCCGCCGCTAAGCCTTCCAGCACCTCCAGATTCGGGGTCTGCTCGATCACCGCCTGGATGCGCAGCGGGAAGAGCGCTTTGTCGTTCTGGGCGCGGTGGGCCTGGACCGCCGGGCCTTTTTTGGTGTTGAGGGTTCGGAACTGGATCCCGGTGTAGTCGGCGTTTCTGGCCAGCTCTCCGCCCAGCGCATCCAGCTCGCAGACAATGTGCGACTTGGCCATGCCGCCGATGCTGGGGTTGCAGGACATGCGCCCGATCGCCCGCCGCTCCATCGTCAGCAGTCCGGTGCGCGCCCCCATGCGGGCGGCCGCCAGCGCCGCCTCATAGCCGGCATGGCCCGCGCCCACGACCAGGACATCGAAGGATTTTGACATAGACGGCAGCTTCCAGGGGGGAGGGGGTGAAACGAACGGGGCCGGACTATAGGCCAAGCCGGCCCCGATTGCAACCGCCCGCCGCGAAGCAACTCGGGGATTTAGAGCGTGTCCAGCGGACTCACCACCCCCAGCGGCCCCTTGTTGAGCACATGGGTGTAGATCATCGTGGTTTTCACATCCGAATGGCCCAGCAGCTCCTGCACGGTGCGGATGTCCTGACCCGACTCCAGCAGATGGGTGGCGAAGCTGTGCCGCAGGGTGTGGGGGGTGATGCGCGAGGCAATGCCCAGCTCATCGGCGACCTTGCGCATGGCCCGCTGAATCCGCGTCTCATGCAGGTGGTGCCGGCGTACGCGGCCGGAGCGGGGATCGGTGGAGAAGCTCTCCGCGGGGAAAACATACTGCCACTTCCATTCATAGGGGGCGGCCGGATACTTTCTGGCCAGCGCTTCCGGCAGCTCCACCTCGTGGCGCCCTTCCGCCCGGTCCTGCTCGAACAGGGTTTTCCGCCAGTCCAGTTGGGCCCGCAGGGGCTCGTGCAGCGAAAGAGGAAACGGGACGCGACGGTCCTTGTCGCCCTTGCCTCCGCGCACAGTAATCTCGTGGCGGTCGAAGGACACATCCTGCACCCGGATCCGCAGGCCCTCCGTGACGCGCATCCCCGTCCCGTACAGCAGGCGGGCCACCAGGCCTTCGACCCCGCTCAGCTCCCGAAGAAGTTGCTGGATCTCGGACCGGGAACAGACCACCGGCAGGCGCTTCCCGCGCCGGGCGCGCGGAAAATCGCCGAAATCGCCCACCTCCTTTTTCAGCACCTTGCGGTACAGAAACACGAGGGCATTCAGGGCCTGGTTCTGGGTGGATGCCGCCACCCCTTCATTCAGGGCCAGGTGACTCAGGTAGGCGTGGATTTCCGGGGCGCCCATATCGCTGGGCTTCCGCCCGTGATGGTGGGCGACAAACTTCCGTATCCACAGCCAGTACGTCTGCTCGGTCTTCAGGGCATAGTGCTCCACGCGGAGCGCGCGCAGGACGGCCTCCCGCAGGGCGGGCATACTGGCCCGCTGCCCGCCGCCGCGGGTGGGCCCGGCAGGAGCGGGTACCGAAGAAAGGCGGGGGACCGTGCGCGGCGGCGGGAGCGGAGCGGCCTTTTCCTCGCCGCCCGGCCACTCCTCGGCCGGGGCGTCCAGCACCGACAAATCCCCCAGGCTGATCCCCCGGAACTGCTCATAGTAGAGCATCAGGGCGGTGCGGGCCTGGTCCACCTGCCAGGCCTCCATGGCGGGATCCTCCCGGACCACCCCAAGAAAGCGGGCGATATCCTGGGCGCTTAGGGAGCGGCGGGCCCGGCCCGGATTTCGGTTGAAAAACTGTCTGACCCAGTGGGCGTAGAAGCCGTGCTGGCGTTCGGGAATCCCCGCCTCCGCCAGCACCTCGAAATACTCCTGCGGCCACCTCGGTGCCGGATTGAACGCCGCCACCTTTCGTTGTATAGCATCCTTATTCACGCAAAGAATGCTATACGTCAGTTACCATTTACACAAGCCCTTAATAAAGGGAAAATAAGTGTTGCAAGCGACGCCGGCACAATCCAAACTCTCCAAAAAGTCCGTTGTATAATACTATGTTGGATTCCATGATTGACCAGAATCTCTGCATCCGGTAAACGGAATATCTTCAGCATGGCCGAGAAAGACAAAACGCAGACGAACGGCTGGGATGTGCTCAAGACGCTCATCCTGACCGTCTTTCGCTTTATTGATCGCGGACACCTCCCAGCGCTGGTGCTACTGCTTGTTTTTTCGCTATTTGCGTATCACAGCTATCGGATGCCTAGCGATCAGTTTTTCGCCATGTGCAAGACCGGACTTGCCAAGTCTGTGTCAGCCCCGTACGCTGGCATAACTGTCGTAGTTGGTACGTACATTGCGTTCTTCTTCGCGTGCAAGCACCTGTTGAATACAAAGGCGAAAGAGATTGAACGTCTCGCCTCTGAAAGAGACGAACTGAAGAGGCTCTTGGAGATCAAGATCATGTCTAGCGGGCACAAGAAGGGGAGATGAACCCATGAGCGATCCCTTCACAAATATCTGCTTGGTGTTGGCGTCTTGCTGGGCGCTGTATGTCTTCTTCTACAGGCTCATCCTGCCCGGAATTCGCGATCGCTACAGGTACAAGCTATTTGCGCAGCGAGACAGACTCCATCGGTTGTTCTTGTCGTTCGACCTAAAGCATGATGACAAGCTCTACTCATCCGCGCTGGATATGCTGAATATGCAGATTAGGATTCTCGATGAACTCGACGTCCCAATGATCGCCTACGCTCTTGTGTCTGAAGAGGAGCAGGACAGAACAAGCTTTACATCTCTACTCGAAAAGGCAAAGCACTCCACAGATCCGAAGCTCTTCGATGAATATGTTGAGATTCTGACGAACTCGGTGCGAGCAGTCGTGCGCGCACTCCGTTGGAATAGCGTTATTATCTTTCTAGTAGTCGAGGTCATGTTCCTTCGCGATGATGCACGCTTTTTGAAGACCGTCATGGGTAAGCATCTTGACCGTGTCGAGGAGAAAGTTACCGCCATGCTGCGAAGATTCGCCCAGAGCAGGTTCGCGGTCAGCCTTTATCCCGAAATCGGGCTAGCATTCGATCTCGCGTTTCAGCGCATTCCTCACAAGTAGGAATCCAACAAGGGGGTGGTGCGTACCCTCCACCCGCGGCGCGCCGGCTGCTTACGCACCCGGCGCGCCACGGCTTCCGGGTCCGCACACCCCTGACGTTCGAAGGAGAGAAGAGAGATGAAGTGTCCGCACTGTCTAATCGCGTTTCACGATAATCGGGAAGACGTGGCACTCGGCGAGGATAGCACGTCGCGCTGGACCCTCCACAGGCGCACTTGTCCCGCGTGCGGAAAATTCGTCTTTAGCCTGTATGACGAATATCAACGGCAACGCTTGTCACACGACAAGAACTACTACCACAAGCAGCGCGAGTTTCTCTGCTATCCCAAGGCCCCAAGTCGATCCCCCTTGTCCCCAGACGTACCCGAAGAGTACGCAAAGGACTATGCGGAAGCGTGCCTCACGCTCGCTGACAGCCCCAAAGCCAGTGCAGCATTGAGTCGCAGATGCCTTCAGCATCTGCTCCGTGAGAGAGCGGGCGTCAAGAAGGGCGATCTCGCCAACGAGATACAACAGATTCTCGATGCCGCGAGACTCCCAAGCCATCTTCTGGAATCGCTTGATGCAATCCGGAACATCGGCAACTTCGCGGCCCATCCGATCAAGAGCACCGCATCAGGCGAGATCCTCGATGTAGAACCGGGTGAAGCGGAATGGAACCTCGACGTTCTTGAATCGCTGTTTGACCACTTCTTTGTTCAGCCGGCACTCATAAGGAAGAAGCGGGACGCGCTGAACACGAAGTTGAAGGAAGCCGGCAAACCGGAAATGAAGGGATCTTCGAACAACGGCGTCCAGCCTACAAAATGACCCGCGCAGACGCGGATCATTTTGCGGCTGACGCCGGGCGTTGGGCTCAAGAGAATATGAAGACAGATCTTTACCAAGTCCATGCGTTCCCGAAGGAAGGCTATGCGATAGACGAGGCGTTGCAGATCAGGCTTACTTCTCGTTCCAAGTTCGTTGACTGTAGCATGAAGCGTATGTTCATCGGCTCCATCCTCGTCTTTCTATCCAGCCTGGCACTAGTAATATGGGTACACCCCTTGTTTGTATTTGGAGCGATTGCGGTCGGTGCCGCACTACCGATTGCAGGATTGATACTTTTACATCCGCCAAGAACGCTATGTTCAGAGTGCGGAAAGAAGATGAAGAAGGAATACGAACTGATCAATGCCGAAACAGCCAGATATGGAGAATTTCTGGTGTGCAGAAGCTGTCGGCGTTATGCATACACTCATCGAGCATCAAGACCATAAAAATGGGAAGCCCAATCGGGTCCTCGTGACTGACTGAGGTCAACCTCAGCCAGCCACGAGTCCCAC
>CBFGVE010000161.1:0-6067 GCA_965651915.1 uncultured bacterium | reverse complement strand
AGAAGGCGAGTGCGGAGCCTCGCGGTCCCAGGATCGGATCCGGGAATCGAAACAGGGGCTACGCGCTATCGCCGAGGAGCAGATTTCGAAATGGGTTCAAGCATCGCGTGGATGCGCGCGGGGAGTTGGGCCACGTCGCTCCGGTGTAGCGGGCTCATCAGGCAGATCTGGATCCAGTTGCGTTTGGCGAGGTAGGCGCTTCGGTAGCTCAGATGCCAGCCTTCCCGCTCCAGAGCGTCGCCTAGCGCGTGGGCGGACGCGTGCGGGGGGAGGGGAATGGTGATCGCCCCGGGAAAGCGCGCGGCCTTCGGCGCCAGCGGCTCCAGGCCCGCCCGTTCCAGTTCCCCGCACAGCCACTCGGCCGCATCGCGGGTCTCGCGGCAGCGACGATCGCTATCCAGCTCCTCCAGCGCGATCAGCAGCGCGTTCACCAGGTTGGAGGGGAGGGTGTAGGGCACCTGCCCATTGGCATAGGTGCGCAGGTCGAGGTAGCGGGGGAGCGGGCGTCGCGGCTCGGGCAGTGGGCTGGAATGGAATACGAAGGCCAGTCCCGCCACGCAGCGTATTCCTTTGCCGGAAACTCCCGAGGCCGTCGCGACGCCGTCGAGATCGCATGGGACGAGGCCTAGCGAGCTGACGCAGTCCAGATGGAGCGCGGCGGAGCCTTCTGCCGCGAGCTGCTTGAGCAGGCCCAGGTCGTTTAGCACCCCGGTTGATGTCTCGGCGTGTACCGCCCAGATCCAGCTTAGTTTCAGGCGGGCCAGTTCTGTGCGCAGCGTGGGTTCCTCGAATGCGGATCCCCACGGGATTTCGATGCGGTCAAAGCCGAGGCCCATACGGGTGGCGTGGTTGGCGAGGCGGTGGCCAAACTCGCCGTTGATCAGCACGGCGCCGCGTCCGGGGAGCTGCGCGATCTGTCCGGCGACCAGGTCGTTGGCCAGGGTGCCCGAGCCGAGCGCAATGCAGGCATCCTTCGCGCCGGCAAGCTTGCACAGCCGACGCCGGGTGCGTTCGAGGAGATGGGAAAACTTGAGGCTGCGGTGGGAAACCGGCTGGGTGGCCAGCGCGGCCGCGACGGCGGGGGACAGGGTGGTCGGGCCGGGAAGAAGGTTGACCTGGCGAGGTTGCCCGACGGGCAGGCCGCGCTGGAGGAAGGCGTCGAAGAACTGGTACATCGGCTGATAGAGAGCCTCCGGGCTGCCAACCTGCGGGCCAAAGGCGGTGAATCCCATGCGCTGGTAGAGGCGGGTCTGTCGGGTGGTGCCCGAGATCAGGGCGAGGTCGTGTCCGCGGGCGGAGAAGAAGTCGGCGGCCAGTCCGATGAGTCCGGGAAGCACCTTCCGGTTCCGGTGGGTGGGCTTCACCGCGAGCAGGCGGATTTCGCAGGGGGAGCGGTGGGGGGGCAGGTAGGTATCGAGAGCGGGCAGCTTGAAGTCGAGCGAGAAGGGCCGCTGGCTCCGCAGGGCGATCATGCCCACCAGCTCGCCCTCATGGTGGCACACCCCGTAGGCGTTATCGGCGTCGAAGCGGTCGGTGAGGGAGGCCTCGCGGTTTGGCGCATGCTGGGGGATCTCCACGACAAAGGTCTGGTAGTTGAGGCAGCGGATCGCTGCAAGGTCCTCCTCGCGCTCGGCAAAGCTGAATCGGTAGGCGCTCATTCCCCGTCTCCGCGGCGCGACTGCAGCCATGCGGCGAGGTGGGCGCGGTGCGCCGCGAGGATGATCAGGCTGGTTAGCGCCAGGGCTATGGTGCTGGCGGGCGGTACACGGAGTAGTCCCGCCACGACGGGCAGCACGGCAAAGCCTACCAGCCCGCTGCGGGTAAAGCTCCCGCCCAGCGCGCGGCCAGCGGCGATAGCCGCAGCGGGTACGAGGAGCAGAGCGGGCTCCAGCGCGGCGATGGCGCCGAGCGTCACCGCGATGCCGCGTCCTCCCGAGAAACCAAGCTGAACTGGCCAGATGTGCCCCACGGTTACGGCCAACGCAGCGGATGCGGCGACCCCTGGAGTAGAAAAGGCGAGCGCGAACCCCACCGCGAGGGCACCCTTGAACATGTCGCCCGCGAGCGTCAGCGCAAAGCCGCCCCGGCCCAGCACCCGTCCGGCGTTGCGCGCCCCCGTGCTGCCGCTGCCCAAAGTGCGCAAATCCCGGCCCGTGCGCAGGCGCACGAGGTAGTAGCCGGTCTGGATGCAGCCAAGGGCATAGGCGAGGGCGACCCATGCGAATGCGGTGGGGTGGAGTTCGTTCACTGCCCCTCCAGTGCGGAGGGGAGTTCGGAAAAGTCGGCGAGAATCTTCCAGGCGTCGCCGCAGCATTCCAGATCGGTTAGTCCGGTGGGAATGACGATGCAGCGGATGCCGGCGGCGTGGGCCGAGGCGAGCCCGCGCGGCGAGTCCTCTACCGCGACGCAGTCCCTGGCGGCGAGTCCCATGCGCTCGAGCGCCCGCAGGTAGGGTTCGGGATCGGGCTTGGTTCGTTCGCACTGGTCGGCGGTCACGGCGCATTCGAAGCGGTCGAGAAAGTTCGACGGACCATGGATGGAGCGGAGCCGGCCGAGCGGCGATCCACTTACCAGGCAGAGCCGGTGGCTGGCGGCCAGCGGGTCGAGGGTTTCGAGCACCCCGCGGCAGTAGGGAACGCCGGTCGCCAGCTTGGCGTGGAAGAGCGCGTCGCGCTCGGCGAGCAGGGCCTCCAGGTCGGATTCGCGAATGCCCAGCCCGAGGGCGACCGCGCGGCTACCCCGGCTTTCGGCGAGGTACCAGCGCGCCCAGATGGCCGGGGTCAGCTCTGCCCCGGCTTTGGCGAAGACCTCGCGGGTGGCCTCGAAATAGGGGATTTCGCTGTCCGAGAGTACGCCGTCGTGGTCGATGAGCAGCGCCTGGGTCATGGAGTGCGGGGGCTGGGCGTGGCGGCCTCGGCGAGGAAGTCGAGCAGGGCGCGGGCGTCGGCGGCGAGCACTTCTGGGTTATTGTCCACGACGAATTCGAGCAGCGCGTAGCGGTCGCCGGGCTGGGCGAGGGCCTGGCGGAAGTAGGCGGGCCACTGGTGGTGGCCGTCGGCCAGCGGATGGCGGTTCTGGAAGTCGGGCTGCCACTCAAAGACGTGCAGGTTGGCCAGCCGGCCGTCGAGTTCGGCGAGGCTCGCGCAGCGTTCTTCGAAGCTCCACCCCACCGAGGGCTGCCAGAGGAACCGGGGCCCGTCGGCCGGCAGCTCCCGGAGGAGGTGCTGGACCATGGCCCGGGTTTCGGTGAGGGTGTAGCGGTGGTACTCCAGCCCGATCTCGATGCCCTGGCCGCGGGCGGCTTCGGTGATGCGGACAAGATCCTCGACGACGCCGGCCACGTAGGCCTCGTCGGCATCGGCGGGGGAGCGCTTGCCGGCCCACACCCGGATCAGCGGGGCTCCGAGAGCTGCCGCGCTGTCGAGCACCGCCTGGAAGTCGAGATCGCCCGGTTCGCCGGCCCGGTAGTAGGAGCCGTAGGCGGCGACCTGGAGGCCAGCCTCCTCGCTGAGGGTTCGTACCCGTTTGGCGGCCTCGAGGTCGCCGTGGGGGACATGGACGTCGCCGCCCCATTCGATTCCGGCGAGGCCGCAGCCAGCGCAGCGGGCGACGATATCCTCGGGGGAAAGCTGGCGGAAGGTGATGGAGACGAGTCCGGGGAGTATCATGGAGTATTCCTTTCTGGCCCTGAATAGTGCAACGCGCGCGGATTTACCGCAAGCACTCTTCCGGCCAGATCGTCGCCCTGGCAATCAGGGCGTGCGCATTGGGATCGCGGCCGGGGTGTAGGCGGCGAAGAGAAGCGTTCAGGCTGCCGCTCCTGCACTGCTCACACCCGACACCCCATGCCCTGCCTCGGACTGGAGAGGCTTCTAAGGCTATAGGGTGTACCTGGCATAGAAGGGCCTCCCATGTCGCAAGATTGGCGACGCTGAGCCCGTTTCGGGCCAATTCTCCCCATGTGTCCACAAGAACCCTCTTTTGATGCACATCACCTTAGACGTATATACATTCTTGCGTTTCTTGAACATGTCGTGATTCCCATGTATACCTTCGTGGTCAAACGGAACGCAGGAAAGCCATGAAAGAATTCGATCTGCCCTTTCTTCCCCCGCCCATCGACGTCGAAACAAAACCTGTCCTGAGAAAGCTGGCCGAGGCCCACCGTCACCTCGCTGAGCTCAAGGGTGTGGCCGCGACCATTCCCAACGAGAACATACTGATTAACACACTGGCCCTCCAGGAGGCCAAGGATAGCTCTGAGATCGAGAACATCGTCACCACCCACGATGATCTCTTCAAGGCCCAGTTGGCTGATGAATCCGCGAATCCTTCCGCTAAGGAGGTGTCCCGCTACGTCGAAGCGCTTCGTATCGGCTTCGAGAGCGTCAGGAATTCACATCTCATCACCCTCAACCAGATTCTCCGCATCCAGGGCACCCTTGAACAGAACGATGCAGGTTTCCGCAAGCTTCCTGGCACGGCGCTCCGCAATCGAGCGACCGGCGAGCTGGTCTACACTCCTCCCCAGGATTCCGCACGCATTTTCGCGCTCATGGGCGATCTAGAATCCTTCATGAACGAGCCCACCCGCCTGGAAGCAGACCCCCTCGTCAAGATGGCCCTCATCCACTACCAGTTTGAGAGCATCCATCCATTCTACGACGGCAACGGTCGCACCGGCCGCATTCTCAACATTCTCTACCTCGTTGCCAATGGCCTGCTCAATCTTCCCATCCTCTACCTCAGCCGCTACATTATCCAGCACAAGCCGGACTACTACCGACTTCTTCAGTCTGTGCGCACGCGGGGCGCATGGGAGGAGTGGGTTCTGTTCATGCTGGAAGGCGTCGCCCAGACCGCGCGCCAGACCGTCGGTCTCGTCGCTGCCATTCGCGAGACTATGCTCGACTGCAAGCACCGCATCCGAAGTCAATTTCCCCGCATCTACAGCCAAGATCTTCTCAATAACCTTTTCCGCCACCCCTACACTAAAATAGCCATCTTGCAGAACGAGCTTGGCGTCTCGCGGCTCACGGCCACCCGCTATCTCGACCGGCTAGCCGCAGCTGGATTCCTTGATAAGCGGCGCCTAGGCCGTTCCAACTACTACATCAACCAACCTCTAGTGAAGCTGTTTCTCAGTCTGCCGGGTGCTCCGGAGCACGACGAGGACAGCCAGATCGAATCCGGTACCGTCACAAAATGAAGCCTTTGGGTAGCAGCAAGGAATGATTCCGGGGACATGCTGAACTCCCCCCCCTTGGATGCTCACGGGAAGCGGATTGGGATAGGGGCGCGCAGGCGTGTGGCGAGCATGGCCAGGAGGGTGGGGGGGGGGTAAAAAGCGCTGGCGGATTTCTCGGTTTCGCGTATGATCCGGCGCTTCTTCTACCCATCAACCCCTTTGGAGGATCTTTCCCATGAGCGCTAAGACGTACGACATTCTGCTGCTGCCCGGCGACGGCATTGGCCCCGAAGTGATTGACCAGGCGGTGGCGCTACTGAACGCGCTCTCCCAGGCCGGCGGCCCCCATTTCTCCTTCACCGAGGAAAAGGCTGGCGGCGCGGGAATCGACGCCTACAACGATCCCATGACCGACGCTGTGCTGGACAAGTGCCTCAAGTCCCATGCGGTGCTGCTCGGCGCGGTGGGCGGTCCGAAGTGGGACCACCACACCGGCGCGATGCGCCCCGAAAGCGGTCTGCTCAAGCTGCGCAAGGTTCTCGGCGCCTTCGCCAACCTGCGTCCGGTCTCCGTGCCCGACTCCCTGGCCGAGGCTTCGCCGCTGCGGGCTGACGCCGTGCGGGGCACCGACATGCTGGTGGTGCGCGAGCTGACCGGCGGCATCTACTTCGGCGAGCCGCGTGGCCGCTCCGGCGAGGGGGCCTCTGAGGAGGCATTCAACACCATGCGCTACTCCGCCCCTGAAATCGAGCGGGTCGCCCGCGTTGCCTTCGAGTGGGCCCGCAAGCGGCGCAACGAGCTGGTTTCGGTCGACAAGGCCAATGTGCTCGTGGTATCCCAGCTCTGGCGCGACGTGGTCAACCGGCTGCACAAGGCGGA
>CBFGVE010000160.1:0-6098 GCA_965651915.1 uncultured bacterium | reverse complement strand
CATCGACACGCTGTTCGACCAGGAGCCCAAGAGCTTCATGCTCAACTACACCGTCCCGCCGTACAGCACTGGCGAAGCCAAACCCCTTCGCGGCGCGGGCCGCCGCGAAATCGGCCACGGCAACCTCGCCGAACGCTCCCTCCTCCCCGCCCTGCCTGAGAACTTCCCCTACACCATCCGCGTGGTCTCGGAGATCCTCGGATCGAACGGTTCCTCCTCCATGGCTTCGGTCTGCGCCGGCACGGTGGCGTTGATGGATGCCGGCGTACCGCTGTAGAAGGCGGTCGCAGGCATCTGGGTGGGTCTGTTCAGCGAAGGCGAGCAAGCCGAGCTGGTGATCGACATTCTCGGCACCGAGGACCACTGCGGCGACATGGACTTCAAGGTCTCGGGTACCCGTGACGGAATCACCGGCTTCCAGGTCGACCTCAAGATCCGAGGCCTCAAGTGGGAGCTGGTCGAGGGTGCCTTCCGCATGGCCCGCGAGGCCCGTTTGAAGATTCTTGATTTCATGGGCACCGTGATCGCCGAGCCTAGGAGCGAAATGTCGCCCTTCGCCCCGCGTATCGAAGTGGTCAAGATCCCCCCGGACAAGATCGGTCTGCTGATCGGCCCGGGCGGCAAGAACATCAAGCGCATCCAGGAGACCTACCAGGTCAAGCTCGACGTCGAGGAGGACGGCAGCGTCCACTTCTCCGGCAGCAATCCCGAAGGCATGAAGGCGGCCGTCCGCGAGGTCCAGTCCATGACCGCCGAGGCCGAAGTCGGCAAGCTCTACCAGGGAACCGTGCGGGGCATCAAGGAGTTCGGCGCCTTCGTCGAAATCCTGCCCGGCAAGGAAGGGCTGGTCCACATCAGTGAAATGGCCGACTTCCGCGTTCGAAGCGTGGACGACATCTGCAAGATGGGCGATCTGATGTGGGTGAAGTGCATCAACGTCGACCAGGACGGCAAGATCCGGCTCAGCCGCAAGGCCGCGCTCAAGGAGCTTGACCAGGAACCACCCCCGGCCAACTAAGGCCAGCTCGTTCTCTTTTAAGCCGGGGTCGCCTGCTTTAGCAGGTTGACCCCGGCGATAAAGAGCGGTATCGTGCGGTTTTGCGCTGGAGACCGAACGCCTATGACCCGCAACCCCGCTCTTTTCTGTTTAGCCCTCGCCTTGTGCGCGGGCTTTTTCTTTTCCCCTCCCCATACCGCCACGGCCCAGCAGCGCGACGGCGAAAGCCCGGTCATCGACAACCAGCGCCTCCTTCAGACCCCCCAGGTCTATTGGTCGCGGCCCATCCTGTTCAAGGACACACTGGTTTCCGCCCCTGGTGGGCAGTCCATCCGGCTCGACGACGTGCGATACGTCGCCTTCGAGACCGCCGAACTGGGAACCTGCTACGCGACCGCTGATATTCAGGACTCGTTCGCCGGAGGCGAAGGGCAGGAATTCGCCTTCAACGGCACCGTGCTCAGCCGCAAGCGTGGACTGCCCTTTTTTCGGAGGACTGAATTCCTCATCATCGCGAACCGCGCCGCCCAGGTGAAGCCCGCCGATGCCGGCAGCCTCGCTGAGGGACTCGAGGCTTTAATTGCCGACCCGGAGGCCGCGAAACTAGAGCCCTCGCTTGCCGTGGTCATCGCTCTCTACGAAGGCCTTCAGGCTTCCGCGATCGCCTACGCGCAGGAAAACAACCTGGAGCTTGAATACGTCCTCGCCCCGGGATCGGAACATCTGGAGAAGATCAACGATCTGCTTCGCCGCCAGCTCCGCAGCCTCGAACTCCAGAACGCCACCACTGCCCAGACCGTTCTCGCCGACTTCGTACGCATCCTTCTCGCCCAGAAGCACCGGAATCCACCTGAGGTGAATTCCAAGAGCACCTCCGATGAACCTGAGCCCGGACCGATGGACGGACCCCTTCCCGAGGAGCAGCCCGAACTTGAGGAGGCCCCTCCCGAAGCCGATGAGGAAACCCCGGTCGAGACCCTCAATGAGCAGGACCCTATGGATTCGATGGATGACCGGCCGCGGCCTCTCGTTACTCCTCCACCGCCCGCCACGACCCCAGCCCCCGAAATACAGCAGGCGGACATTGAGCCCCGCAAACCGGGGTTTTTCGAACGCCGCCGCATCCGGAAGGCCGAGGAAGCAGCCCGCCGGGCCCAGGAGAAGTCCGAAAAGGAGGCTCCCAGGAAGCCGGACGGTGAACCCGGGCTCGACGAACCGATACGCCTATGAAGCTGCTTTCTTGGAACGTCAACGGGATCCGCGCAGTTCTGGGCAAGAATTTCAGCGATTACCTCCAGAGCTGCGGAGCCGACGTTCTCTGCATCCAGGAGACCAAGGCCAGCCCCGATCAAGTCGATCTTCCCCTGCCCCACGGCTATTCGGCTTACTGGAACTCTGCCGTTAAAAAGGGCTACTCCGGCACCTGCGCTATCACCCGGGTACCACCCATCGCCATTCACCGTGGCATAGGGAAGAACGAGCACGACAGCGAAGGCAGGGTACTGACCCTCGAATTCGACCGCTTCATGCTGGTTAATGTGTACACCCCCAATTCGCAGGATGAGCTGCGCCGCCTCGACTACCGCACCCGCGAGTGGGATGTCGCCTTTCTGGACTACCTCCAGCGGCTGGAGCGGCACAAGCCGGTCGTCTGCTGCGGCGACCTCAATGTGGCCCACCAGGAGATCGACCTCGCCAATCCAAAAAGCAACCGCCGCAACGCCGGCTTCACCGACGAGGAGCGCGCGGGCTTCCAGCGATTGCTCGATGCGGGCTTCGTCGATACTTTCCGCGTATTCAACCAGCAGCCCGGCCAATACACCTGGTGGAGCTACCGGGGTGGAGCCCGTTCGAGAAACGTGGGCTGGAGAATCGACTACTTCCTCGTTTCCGGAGCGCTTCGCCCTGCGCTGCGCACCGCGTGGATCGAACCGCAGGTCATGGGGTCCGACCATTGCCCGGTAGGCCTCGAGCTGGAGGACACTTCCCCATGAGGCGAAAATCGAAAGCCCACACCATCGGCATCCTTACCGCCGGGGGGGACTGCCCCGGCCTCAACGCCGCCATACGCGGCGTTGCCAAGGCCGCCATGCACTACGGCATCGAAGTCATTGGCATCCTCGACGGATTCCGAGGCCTAGTCGAAAGCCGGAGCCTCCCGCTAAGCGACAAGACCGTCAGCGGCATCCTCACTCATGGAGGAACCCTACTCGGCACCAGCCGCGACAAGCCGAACAAGATGAGCATGGGTGGCAAGGTGATGGACATGACCGAGGTGGCCATCGCCAACCTTCACAAGATGCAGCTCGACTGCCTGGTCTGCCTCGGTGGCAACGGCACCCAGAAAAACGCCTGGCAACTTGCCAAAAAGGGCGTGAACGTCATCACCCTGCCCAAAACGATCGACAACGACGTCGCCTGCACCGACATTACCTTCGGCTTTGACTCGGCGATGAATATCGCCACCGAGGCCATCGACCGGCTGCACACCACCGCCACCAGCCACCACCGCATCATCGTCTGCGAGATTATGGGCCACGATGCCGGCTGGCTCGCCCTGGGAGCGGGCATCGCGGGCGGGGCGGACGTCATTCTGATTCCCGAGATTCCCTACGATCTGGAGTCGGTGGCCGAAAGCCTGCTGCGCCGCCGCCGGGCCGGAAAGCGGTTCTCGATTATCGCCGTGGCCGAGGGCGTCAAGTCGCGCGCCGAAACCGAGGCCCTCCAGCGAGCCAAGGAGGAAAAAACCAAGGGCAAGAAAAGGCCGAAGGAATCGAGCGGAGTGCCAGCCGAGGCGACCGATCCCAATGGCTTCGCACTGGTCCAGGAACCGGTTGCCAGCCGGATCACCCGCGAGATCCAGCAGCTCACCGGCATCGAGGCCCGCGTCACCTCGCTTGGCCACGTACAACGCGGAGGGGATCCCACCCCCTTCGACCGCTTGCTTTGCACCCGGCTCGGTACAATGGCCGGCCAGCTCCTCGCCGCAGGCCACTATAACTGCATGGTTGCCTACCAAGGCGCCGAATGCGTCCCGGTACCCCTCGAAGAGGTGGCCGGTATCAAAAAAACAGTTCCTCCCGACCACCCCTGGATTGAAACCGCCCGCCTAGTCGGCACCTCGCTGGGCGACGAATAGCCATCCCCACGTCCCTATCTTCGTCACCCTTCCACGCCACCCTTACCCGACCCGCTTAAACGGACAGTTCCCCGGAATATCGCGTAAGGGGAGCGGTTAAGCGTATCCGAGTAAGAGTGGCGAGAAAGTGTACCCACCCGACACCCCATTCCACTCTTGCCCAGCGACCAGATGTGGGCTAGGCTGCTCAAATGAAGCTCACCCTCCCCTCCCGTCGCGCCTTCACCCTCGTTGAACCGCTGGCCGCGCCAGCCGTAGCTCCGCCCGAGCGTAGGCAAGCTCCGCGAGGGTTCACCCTCGTGGAGCTGCTGGTGGTCATCGCGATCATCGCGCTGCTAGTCTCCATTCTTGTCCCGGTCGTTTCCAAGGCCAAGGCCCGAGGCCAGGAGACCGACTGCGGCAGCAATCTCCGCCAGATAGGTCTCGCCGTAGCCGCCTACACCTTCGACTACCGCTTCTACCCTCCGAAACCGGCGGGAAACTATAACGGAAGCCAGATCGAGACCCTCCAGGCTCTGGATCCCTATATCGCGACCAATTCTCTGGCCTGGTACTGCAAACGGCACCTACAGCAGATCCGTGCGACCCCAGAAGACATGCAGGCCCAGGATCGGATCAGCTATTTCAACTGGATGTATGCCGGCGGTCAAACCATGCCCGAATCGGTGACGAGCAATGTTTGGCAGCACGTCAACGCCAGCACCAATGCCTCGGGTGGCATGGTCTTGCTTACCGACCGATTCAACGCAAACCCGTTCACTCAGATTCACGGGCAGCGGTTTAACTCCCCGCTAACCCAGCCCGGCACCCTGGCGCTGGTAGTGGGCGGGAGTGTTTCTAAAATTGCCCCAAGCAACGCGGCGGCAAGAGTGAATTCGCTCGCCGCCAATACCCCCACGCTGTAGAGGCTCCTGGTGCGACTGTTCGCGCTGGCGATCGCCACCGGCCTCCTGCTCCAGTACCCCCTGCAGGCGGGCTGGGTCGAAGAACTGCCCGACCGAACCGTGATCCATATCGTAGTAGATAGCTGGATCTATCCCGACCCAAGCCACCCCTCCACCGCGATACGCTCCGAAGCGGCCAAAGTGACGGCGTTCACCCGTCGCTTCCCCGAACTGTTCGAGCAACGCTACCGGGAACGCTACGAAGCCAACCCGGGCCGATACGGTTCCCGCAACTGGAAGCGCGTGGAAGTTCGACCCCATAATTTCTCCGGCATCCGGGTGGAAGGAGTGGAGTCGGACCTGCTCGCCATCGCCGGCGGAGTCGCGCCCGATGTCCTGTACGTCAACTTCCGCAAATCGAGCACCTATATCGAGCAGGGCTTTCTCTACCCCCTGGACCGGCCCGGGGACGGCTATGTCGCATCGATGGACGCAGAGGAACTAACGTTCCGGGTCCCCGAGAAGGTGTGGCCCGTGATTCGCCGTCGCGGCCCCACTGGCCAGCGCCAGGTGTGGGCGCTGCCGTTTGGCGGCGCCCTCGGCAAGGTGCTCCTGTTCCGCAAGGACCTCTTCGATGCTGCCGGAATACCCCACCCCACCCGCGACTGGACGTGGAACGATCTCTACGAGGCCGCGCGGCGTATCAGCGACCCCGAGCGAGGGGTCTATGGCATCTCCTTCGTCCGCGGCAAGCACGAGTCCTACCACTGGATGAATTTTCTCTGGTCGGCGGGCGGGGATGCCATGGCCTATGACGAGGATAGCGACACGTGGAGCCTGGTCTTCGATTCCCGAGAAGCCGCCGTCGCCCTGGACTTCTACACCCGGCTCTGTACCGAACCCTGGATCGATGCCGAAGGCAGGCGGCGCTATGGCTACGCCAAGAAGGATCCAGGCACTTTCTGGACCGACTGGGAGCGCGGCCTGATCGGCATGAAGTTCGATTATATTTTCGAGAATCTCTTCACCGACATCAACCCCGACATGCTGTTCCGCGGCCGCGCGCGGCTCGAGGACA
>CBFGVE010000159.1:0-6137 GCA_965651915.1 uncultured bacterium | reverse complement strand
AGACCCACACCGGGTAGAGCGAGAGCACCAGGACCGCCAGCGAGGTCCATGCCGTGCGCCGCCAGAACGGGCGCGCCCGCTGCCCCAGAGCATACAGCGCGATGGAGAGCGCCAGAAGCCAGTAGCTCGCCTGGAGTAGTGATTTCCATTCGCTTTGGCTCATCGCGTAGACCGCCTGCCGGTGAAAGGGGCTTGCCGGCGCCAGCGCCCCGGCCCGCTGTATTGCCAGATTGAGATTCGCCCGCGTCTGGCCGTCGCGCGGCTCAAGCATCCAGGACCGGCGGTAGTGCAGGATGGCCTCGGGCAGACGCCCCATCTGGAAGTAGGCGTTGGCCTGATTGTAGGCCAGCTCCTCGCTGGTGTAACCCAGCTCTTCTATCTGGCCATAGAGGGCAAGCGCCTCGCTGTGCCGTCCCCCGTTGTAGGCTTCGGCGGCGCGGTCGAACAAGCTTTCAGGGGAAACCGACTCGGGAACGGATCCCAGCGCTGATCCGGCGGAGGCAGACAGCCCCAGAAGCAGTATGAACGCATGCCGCATACTCATAGCCGTATCCTTTCGCAGGCCCGCAGGGCCTCCTGGAGGTCCTGGAGCTGATTGCGGCATGTCGCTTTTTCCTCGTCGGTCCAGGACACCGACGAGCCCGCCCCGTAGCGGATCCGCTCGCAGGCCACGAGCAGATCCTCGATGCACTGCCGGTGGCTGGCTTCAAGCCCGCCCTCCTGCAGGGCCTTTACAACCCGGTGGGGAAGAACGTCGCCCGGAGGAAGGTTGAAGCGGTGGCCGAAGTAGGCGGTGAGTCCACGCCAGAGCTGGTCGTAGAATCCGGAGCGGTGGTCAAGCGACAAAGCCTTCTCGGCCGCCGCGAGCTGGGCCCGGGCCACCCGGGGCGCCTGCTGGCGCCGGGTGCGGACGACATCGCCAGCCAACCTGTTCCGGCGGCGGGCGAGTAGCACCACCACCCCTGCCGCGACCATCGGCAGAGCCTGAAGCAGCAGGGTGGAAGTCATGGTCTGCGCCGGACGGGCCTTACTGAGCCACCGCTTGGGAGCCGGCTTGAGATAGGCAATGTCTTCGCCGATGAGATGCAGCTCGGCACGCCGGCCGTTCGACCCGTCGGCCACAACTGCGGGTGCGGTGGATTCCGCCGGGCTGACCTTCAGGGAAATCGGCTCATGACGCAGGGTCTGGTATTCGCCCTTTTCCGGATTGAAGAAACTGAAGGCGATGGGAGGAATGCGGTCCACCTTCTCGCTTCGGGGGATCACCACCTGCTCGAAGAGTTTACGTCCCTCCCCCACCTCATTGTTGTATTCCCGTCCGACCAGCTTCGCATCATAGACGCGGAAATCCTCCGGGAAATCAATGTGCGGCATTTCTACCGTGTCGATGTTTCCCCGGCCTTCAACGAGAAGGTTCAAGGTCACCGGGTCGCCCGCTCGAAGATCCTGGGGACGGGCCTGAACCTTCATCTGAAACACGCCCACCGCACCGGAAAAATTGGGGGGACGGCCCGCCTCCGGAATCCCGCGCACCCGCAGCGTCTGCGCCTCGGTGGGTAGATCGACCGGCACGGTCTCCACCATGTTTCCGAAAAATGAATCGAGCATGCTACGGCGGTTGCGCGCGGCGTTCTGGGCGACCAGATGGGCTCGCAGCGTAGGTTCGAACACGAACTCGCCCTGGGTGAGCGCACGGAAGATGATGCGGAAGCGGCGCACATCGTATACCAGGTCGTTTACAATCTCGCGCCCAGGGCTCAATTCGTGCTGGCCGATGATCGTCATGCCCATCGAGGGGAGATTGGCAAGATTGATATCCCCGTGGAGGCGGACATGGCGGTAGTAGATGGAGAATTCGACATCGAAGACTTCCTGCACGTAGAGTTCCTTGCGCGAGAACTTCATGCGGGCGAAAACCTGTTCGCGCCACCCTTCGCTTGTACCATCGCCCTGCGCTTCGCTCCCAACGACTTCGAGGGGTATGGCAGGAAAATCAATACGCTGCCCACCTACCAGCATTGCAGGCGGCTGGATCGAGTATTTTCCCGGCTGGGTGGGCAAGACCGCGAAGGAAAACGTGACCGACTGCTCGGAGCGTCGCTGCCCATTGTCGATAACCATGGAAGTCTGCTGGCTCTGTTGAGGCGGTGAGAACAGCAGTCCAGGAACGTCGGGCATTGCCGGCTGAGGTACGGTGCGCAGGTTTTTAAAGACAAACGTTGCGGTGGCCCGCTCGCCCATCTGGAGCGCCCTCGGCTGAACGTCGAACGCCACCGACTGGGCGCGCAGCCCGGTGGCAACGCCGGCGAGCAAGATGAGTGCTAAAAGTATGGTCAATCGTCTCATGGGCATTGGTGTTAGATCGGTCGGCCAAGCATGCGTTCAAAGTCCATCCGTGGCAAGCGATTACCAGTCGTTCTCGACCGCTTCTGGACGCCCAAGGCGAATGCGGAGCTGGTCGCGGTAGGCCTGCTCGTCCTGCTGCAATGCCCGGAGGACCATTTCGGCCTCTTCCTGGGTCATCTCCTCGGGCAAGGGCATGGGCTGGGGCTGTTCGCCTTCCCCATCTTCGCGGGGCTCTTGCTCATCGCCCGATTCGGCAGGGTTCGGCTCGCCGCCGTCCTGGGGCTGGCTCGGGTCCGGTCCTTGCGGCTGCTGGGCCGATTGGGATGGGTCGTCCGAGCCCTGGTCCCGGCTCTGTTGCTGGTCGCCTTCCTGCGGCTGAGGTTCGCCCTCGTTCTCGTCCTTCTCCGACGAATCCTGCTGCTGGTCCCCATCGCCGGACTGGGGAGGCTGGGCCTCCTTTAATTCTTCGATAAGCTGCTTGAGCCTCTGGGTGTACTCGAAATTGAACTTGGCGTCGGTGTCCGCCGGATCAAGGGTTAGGGCGTTTCGGAAGCTGCGCAGCGCCCGCTTGGCCTCCTCGAGCGCTGGATCGAGCTGCTGCGCCTCGGCCTGGGCCCGGGCTTGCTCCAGCTCGATGGTGCCAAGGTTGAAGTAGGAACGGGACTGAATATGGCGGTTTTCGGACTGCAGAGATTTCTCGAAGGCTTCGCGCGCGCCGGTAAGATCGCCGCCAGCGTGGAGGGCCAGGCCTTGGTTGAACAAGGGCACCGCGGGGTCAAGCCCTTGATCGGGCGCCAGCTCGGCAGCCTCGGCAAAGGCGTCCGCAGCAGACTCCGGCTGGGTGGCCTTCAGGTCGTCGAGCCCTTTCTGGAGAAGCGCCCGGGCCTCCTGGGCTCGGGACGGCTCTGCCAGGAATCCGACCAGCAGGAGCAGGGAGCAGGCGAGCGAGGCGCTGGTTTTCACGGCTGGTCCTCCTTCGCTGAGCGAGCCCGGTCTGCATTGACCGCTAGTAGAGCCTCCACAAAGAGCAGTCCGAATGCCGGTAGTAAAAACCATTGGAAGCGATCCTCGTAAATTTTCAGCATGCGTGTTTCATGCTGTGCGCGCAGAAGCTTTGACAAACCCTGTTCGTAGATGCGGTCCAGGCCGAAATCGCCCGGCTGGGCGCGCACATACATGCCGCCGGTTTCGACCGCGATCCGGGCAAGCGCCGACTCCTGCAGGCGAGATTTGACCACTTCGCCCGCGCTGTTCTTGAGAAAGTCCGAGCGTCCATCGCGGGTTTCGATGCGAATGACTTCCCCTTCGGGAGTTCCGATGCCAACGGCATAGACGCGTATCTCCGCCTCCTTGAGCGCGGGAATCTCGGCGAGAGGATCGCCTTCGAGATCCTCGCCATCGGTAATCAGAAGAATCGCCCGGTCTCCTTTAGCCTGGTCGGCGAGCGCCTTCCGGGCCTCGGCCAGCGCCTGGCCTATCGCCGTGCCACCCCGGGGCACAAGCCCCACATGAACATCGTCGAGCGTGAAGGTAAAGGCCCCGTAGTCGGAGGTGAGCGGACAGTACAGATAGGCGCTGCCCGCGAAGGGCATGAGACCCACCCGGTCGCCCTGGAGCTTGCGCACCAGCTCGGTTATGCCCCACTTGGCCTGCTGGATGCGGTTGGGCTTCACGTCCTGGGCCAGCATGCTCCGGGAGGTGTCTAGCAGCACGAGAAGGTCGATGCCTTCCGCATGGTGCTCCTTGAGGGTGAAGCCCCACTGCGGACGCGCCAGCGCGGCAAGGGCGAAGGCTAGAGCGGCCAGCCAGAGGACCGTGCGCCAGCGGGCGCGCTGCGGGCGGTAGGCGGGAGCGAGACGCACCCACGCGGCGGTCTCGGCGAGACGGGCGGCAGCCCGGGCACGGCGACGGGCCGACCAAAGAAGCAGGAGCATGGCGGGCAGCAGCAGCCACAAGGCATGCAATAGGCTGGGTGATCCCCACTGCATCAGGGAAGCCTCCTCAGCCAGGTGCTGGCCAATAGCTTTTCGAGCCCAAGCAAGAAGAGCGCGGGCAGAAGGAAGCCAGCGAACAATTCCTCGTAGCGCCGGTAGCGCTGCACGTCGATTTCCGTGCGCTCCATCGCGTCGATCTCATCGTAGACCCGCTGGAGCGCTTCCACGTTCTGAGCGGCAAAGTACTGTCCACCCGTGATCTCTGCAATCTGCCGTAGACTGGCCTCGTCGAACTCGGCGGTTGGACGCATCAGGGTGCCAGGGAATCGCCCGGTCGGCATGTCGCCTCCGCCAATGCCTATTGTATGGATCCGTATGCCCATGGCCTGGGCAAGCTGCGCGGCGTTCTCCGGGGTGACCGACCCGGCATTGTTGACGCCATCGGTCAGCAGGATCATGACCTTTGATTTGGCCTCGCTGTCTTTGAGCCGGTTGACCCCCGAGGCAATCGCAGAGCCAATCGCGGTACCATCGACCAGCATCCCGGTCTGTAGCCGCTGGATGTTTTCATTGAGCCACTGGGTATCCATCGTCATGGGAGAAATGGTGAACGGCATAGCGGCGAAGGCGACGATCGCCATGCGGTCGCCGCTGCGGTTTTCGATAAAGCGGCCAACCACCCGCTTGGCCGCTTCGAGACGGTCCATGCGTTCGCGCCCCAGCACCATGTCGGGTGCGCGCATCGATGTGGAGAGATCGAGCAGCAGGGCGATATCCACCACCTCGGTTTTCGACGTGGCTTCGTCGATCCCGCGCTGGGGACGGGCAAGCGCCACGACCAGCAGCCCAACGCCTGCCAGATAAAGGATCGGCAGAATTCGCTCGAACCGGACAGCCCAGCCCGGCGGGATCGTGGCCACCGCATCGGCCTGGCTGAACCGAACGGCTGCCCGCGCATTCCGGCGGTAGCGCAGCCACGCCATCGCAGCCGCAGGAAGCAGCAGAAGCAACATCCAGGGATGAGCAAAGGTCACGGCACCACCTCCCCTGGCCCAGACGCGCGGGTCTCGTTGACCAGGCGCTCGGCGGCCTCGAAGCCTGCCCGCATATCGGCGGGCTCGGGCTGGAATCGCGCGAACTTGACCATATCGGATTGCTCAAGAAACTGACGCACCAAGTCCTGATGGGCGGGTCGGAGCTGTCCCGAATCCGTCGCCTCCCGAATGAACTCCTCGGTCGTAAGCTCGGGAGCTTTCAGTCCGAAACGACGCTCGATGAAATGGCGGACAATCGCCGAGAGTTCGATGTAGAAAGGCTCGGCTTCCCCCTTCTCGATCAGCTTGCGGTCGGCTAGCGCCTGCAGGGACGCGAGGGCTTGGGCGTGCGGATCAATCGGAGGGGGTGGCGCGAGGGCGACTCGCCGACGGCCCATGAACCATCCGCAAAACAGGCCAACAAGAACAGCGATTAGCGCTACCGCCAGCAGCGCGGGAAGCAATCGACGAGGCAGGGCACTGGGCCATTCCATTGGAGGTTTCATGGCCCGGGGGTCTACTTCGGCGTCGTCAGGCAGCATGGATCGCACTTGAATCGAGACTTCGGGGAAGGGTATCCGCAACGGTTCTTGGTCCTTGGCCAGCGCGAGTATGGAATTGGTGGAGAGCGCCTGACCACCAGGAGCAAAGGATGTCACCGTCCAGGAGAATTCGGTCCGCTGTAGCTCCGCCCCCTCCTGGTGGGTCCGGGTCGAGGAGTCTAGCACGACAATGTCGTCCCCACGCTCGAACGGCTCCACTTGAGCCGTAGTGCCGACTGGATGTTCGACGATTAGCCGGAGCTGGACCGGATCGCCCACAT
>CBFGVE010000158.1:0-6163 GCA_965651915.1 uncultured bacterium | reverse complement strand
GAGCAGCGGCGCGACCATCGGCATGGGCTTCGCGCTGATCTCGGCCGGCGCGATCACCAGCATCCACGAGGTCTACCCGCTGGTACTCGGCGCCCACATCGGCACCTGCTCCACCGCGCTGATCGGCAGCATGGGCACGCAGCTAGAAGCCCGCCGGGTCGCCCTCGCCCACCTGCTGTTCAACCTGTTCAACGTCGCGCTGGCCATCGCGGCCAAGCCCCTGTTGGTACGGGTGCTGGAATGGTCGTCGGCGGATCTGGTGCGGCAGGCCGCCAACCTGCACACCCTGGCGATGGTGGCGGGGGGAATGCTGGCGGTGCCAGCCTCGGCCCTGTTCATCCGGGTGCTGCGGGCGGCCACGCCCGAGCGCGGACGGCCCTTCGAGCCGAGCCATCTCAACCCCGGGCTGCTGGAGCGGCCCGAGAAGGCTCTGGCCAGCGTGGTCCGCGAGCTGCAGCGGGTGGCCCGGCTCTGCCGGGAGAGCCTGAAGGCCTGCGAAGGCATCATCCTGTTCGACACTAGCCGGGCCGTCGGGCAGCGGCTCCGGCGCAACGAGGAGACGATCGACGAGATCAAGAACGCCATCAAAGACTACCTGGCCGCGATCACCCGCCGCCGCCTCTCCCAACGCCAGGCCATCCTCATCCAGCACCTGAACCGCTGCATCATCGACATCGAGCGCATCGGGGACCACATCGAGGCCATCGGCACGCTCTCCGAGAGGCGGCGCCGCACGCCGGCCGCGCTGTTCGACGAGGAATCGCTGGAGAAGCTGTTCCGACTGCACCGGGCGGCCGACCAGGTGCTGCGCCTGGTCATCGAATCGCTCAACCCGGAACTGACGAACTTCGAGCCGTTGGCCGAGGCGGTTCTGGAGGCCCGCGACCGCTACCGCGCGATGAGCCACCAGTACCAGCGGGAATTCCGGGAGAAGGTGTCGGGAAACCTCATGCCGCCGATCGCGGGAATCTACTACAGCGAATACATCCAGGCCTTCGACCGCATCGTGCGCCACGCGAAAAACATCGCGCTGGCGGAAAGCCAGCCGCAGTTCTGGATCAAGGGCGAGAAGCTGGAGGTGGTCGAGGCCCGGGCGGCCATCGGCCACCCTCCCAAGCTAGTCAACCCCCGGGACTTTCTCGAACGCTTCCACCGCGAGACGGACATCCCCTAGGCGTGCGGAGGGCGAAGCAGACTTCCAAGCCTTGGAACATCCCCGGCATCCGGGTTCCAAATGTTGGACAGTGCGGGAGGCCGGGCGGCGGTGGAATCGGCGAAACCGGGGCACCGAAAGGTGCCGCCAGGGGGCTTCAGGAAGGAAGGGGGGGGCACCAGAAAACCCCATGCAAGCCGCAGTATGACAACAAGTTAAAACTGGAGGCGCGGACCGGATTCGAACCGGTGAATACAGGTTTTGCAGACCCGCGCCTTACCACTTGGCTACCGCGCCCGAAGAAATTCAGTTCTGCAATCTACCACGGCACTGGCGTTTTCAAATAAAAAAATGCGGCACGCGACCCTTTTTGACCTCCGGATACTTTGTTCTGGTTTCCTGAAGACCGGATCGGGCAAAATACGACCTGTCACATGGACCAGTCGGCCGGGAGGGCCGTTCCGAACCGATTGGCGCAAGCACTGGGGGGCAAGGAGGCTGAATGCCGCGCCGATTTTATCTAGTTTCCATCGTAGCCGGGTTGGGCCTTTGCCTCGCCTCGGCTTCGTGCAACGTCGCATCTCCCTCCCGGAGCCTGGGGGCAGCCCCACCCCTCTCCTCGCCCCCTCCCGTTTCCATCTACCCCCTCCTGCATCCCCGCCTGCTCCTGCGCGAGTACGCCGAGCCCACCAATTGCGTCGAGCAGGTATTCGTCTGGTCCTCGCGGGGCATGGAATGGAAGCTCCGCCGCCCCACCCCCGACGCCCGGAAGGCGGGCATCGAGCTTTACCGCCCCATTCAGCTCGGTGGCGGCCACGAAACCCTGCTGCTCACCTTCCTCCTCCACCCCCCAGCCTCGGCCTCCCAAGTCGCCCTGAGCCTGTGCGGAGAACCGCAGGGCGCATGGGAGCGGGGCCACCGTGAAGCCAGCCTCGATGCCTACCGGGCAGGGTCCCTCGGCGGCTCGGAGATCATCTCCATTCCTCTCGCCGACTTTCTGGCCCCCGACCTGGCCGGCGAGCCCGGGCCCTGGCCCGACATCCACCGGGTCCAGATCCGGTTCCTAGCTCCCGAAGCCCTGGATGGAGACCTCGTCATCCGCAACCTCCGCATCCGGACCGCGAAACATCCCGCGCTTCGCTAACCCGCTGACCGGGAAAGGGCTGCTGGCAGCCGGGACGCTTTTGTTCTGGAGCTTGGCGTGGCTTCCCTTTAGTCTAGTCTCCGGATCATGAGCAGCACTATTCTCATCATCGACGATCTCTACGAGAACCTCGAATTTTTCGAGGGGCTGTTCACCAAGTACCTGCCGGAAATGCGGGTGATCAAGTGCCCTTCCGGCACGGAGGCCCTGGCCCTGGCCGAGAGCGTGCTGCCCGACCTGGTCGTGGTGGACGCCAAGATGCCGGAAATGGACGGTTTCGAAGTGTGCAAGCGGCTCAAGGCGATGCCAGCCACGGCGCGCACACCCATTTTGATGATCTCGGGCTACATGGTCGAGTCAAAGGACCGCATCCACGGCCTGCAAAGCGGGGCCGACGGCTATCTGTGCAAGCCCTTCGAGGCGCCCGAGCTGATCGCCCAGGCCCGCTCGCTGCTGCGGATGAAATCCTACGGCGACCAGCTCCTCGAGCACCAGCACGCCCTGGAAGAGAAGTTGGCCAGCCGCACCACACACCTCCAGGAAAGCCAGGACCGGCTCCAGTACCGCCTGTCCTTCGAGGAACTGATCGCCCGCCTCTCCACCCACTTCGTCAGCCTGACCCACGACCGCGTCGACGAGGGCATCCGGTTCGCTCTGGGCGAGATTGGATCCTTCTGCAACGCTGACCGCTGCTACCTCTTCGAGCTGTCGCCGGCCAACAGCACGATGTCGAACACCCACGAATGGTGCACGGCGGGCGTCGCCCCCGCCATCTCCTACCTCCAGAACATCCCGATCGACCGATTCCCCTGGCTCATCGCCAAGCTGTCCGGAGGCGAAAGCATCAACCTGCCCCGGATCGAACAGCTCCCGCCCGAGGCCATGGCCGAGCGCGAGGAGTTCACCCGGGAGAACATCCGCTCCATCGCCCTCGTCCCGATCCTAACTGCGGGCACGCTGCTGGGCTTCCTGGGGCTCGACGCGGTCGACCGCAACCAGACCTGGAGCGGCGACGCCCTGCGCCTGCTCAAAATCGGCGGCGAGATCGTCGGCAACGCCCTGCTCCACCGCGACGCGGAGGCCCGCCAGCAGCGCATCATCACCGGCCTGCGCGGGGTACTCGCCGCCGCCAACAAGCTGATCCTCTGCCCCGACCTAGACTCGGTCTACCGCACCGCCGTCGAGTTCGCCCGGCAGGGCATCGGGGTCGAACGCTGCGGCATCTTCATGGACGAAGGGACCTACATCGCCGGCACCTATGGGACCGACATGAAGGGCGAGACAACCGACGAAACCTCGCTCAAGAGCTACCGCGATCCCGACTGGACCCAGCGCCACCAGAAACTGCTTCGGGACCGGGGCCTCTGGTTCAAGCTCGAACGGGAACTGACCGACTGGGACGGCAGCAAGCCGGTTACCATCGGCTCCGGCTGGGTGGTGGTCACGCTGATCCTGGGCAAAACCGGCGAGCCTATCGGCGTGATGAGCAACGACACCGCGATCAGCGGGCGGCCAGCCGATGCCGACCAGCAGGACATCCTCGCGGTCTACTGCGCCCTGCTCGGCAAGGTGATCGAGCTGAAGAAGGCCGAAATCGACCAGCGGCGGCTAGCCCGGGCCATCGACCAGTCGGTAGAAGCGATCGTCATCACCGACACCCATGGCCAAATCCAGTATGTGAACCCCGGTTTCGAGCGCATCACCGGCTACACCCGCGAGGAGGTCGTGGGGAAGACCCCCCGGCTGCTCAAGAGCGGCAACTACAACGAAAGCTTCTACGCGAACCTCTGGAACACCCTGCTCGAAGGCCGCTCCTGGAAGGCCCGCATGATCAACCGCCGCAAGGATGGCTCCCACTACGAGGTGGACGAGACGATCTCGCCTATTCGCGACGCGGCCGGCAAGCTGGTGAATTTCGTATCCGTCTCCCACGACATCACGCGCGAGGCCCAGCTCGAGGAGGAGATCCGCCAGTCGCAGAAAATGGAGGGCATCGGCCGGCTCGCCGGGGGTATCGCCCACGATTTCAACAACCTGCTTACCGCGATCCTCGGCTATTCCCGCATTGTCCAGGAGCGCCTCGCCGCCGACCATCCCTGCGCCGCCGACGTCGAGGAAATTATCCGAGCGGCGGAACGGGCCGCCCGGCTGACCTCTCAGCTACTCGCCTTCGGACGCAAGCAGACTATGCGCGTGCATCCGGTGGAGATGAACGCGATCATTCTGAACATGGAAAATCTCCTCCGCCGATCGCTCGGCGAAGACGTCCTGCTCGACCTCAATCTTTCGCCGGATGCCGGGCACTTCATGGGTGACAAGGGCTATCTCGAACAAGTCGTGATGAATCTCGCGGTCAATGCCCGCGACGCCATGAACGCAGGCGGCCATCTCAAGATTCGCACCCGTACCGAACAGCTCGACGCCGAATTCTGCAACCACCGCGTGGGCATTCTTCCCGGACCGCACGTCATGCTGTCGGTCCTTGACTCCGGCGTCGGCATTCCCGACGAGATCAGCCACAAGATCTTCGACCCCTTCTTCACCACCAAGGGGGAGTCCCGGGGCACCGGCCTGGGCCTCTCCACCGTCTACGGAATCGTCCGCCAGCTCAATGGCTACATCGAGTTCGAAAGCCGGGTGGGCGCAGGAACCGAGTTCCGCATTTACTTCCCCTCCTGCCCGCCAGCCGTTCCGGAAAAACCCCGCCCGCAGGCCCGGGTCCTGCCCAAGGGCACCGAGACGATTCTCGTGGTCGAGGACGAAGATACCGTGCGGCACCTCACCTCGCGCATCCTCCAGGGCCTGGGCTATACCGTACTCCAGGCCCGCAGCGGCGCGATGGCCCTCGACATCGCCGCTCTCCACCCCGAAACCATCCACCTCGTTCTGACCGACGTGGTAATGCCTGAAATGAGCGGACCCACACTCGTGGAAAAACTCTCCGAGACCCGCAGCGACTTCCGGGCGCTCTACATTTCGGGCTTCACTCCCGAGAATGCGGGCCGCAGCGGAGGCCTCAAACCCGGCTCTCCACTAATCCAGAAACCCTACACCCGCGAGGAGCTGGCCAGGCGCGTGCGCCAAGCCCTTAACGAAAAACCAACCGACACTCCAAACAAAGACCCAAAGCCCTAGCCATGGACACCCAAGCGCCCTACGCCATCCTGCTCGTCGAAGACAATCCCGACGATGTCGAACTCACCCTCCACGCCTTCCGCAAATGCCGACTGGTCAACCCCGTCGTCGTCCTCCGCGACGGCCAGGAGGCAATCGACTACTTCACCCGCCAGATGAAGGAGCAGCCCAGTGGCCCAGCGGGCGGCGGCCTTATCCTGCTGGACCTGAAAATGCCCCGGGTGGATGGGCTCTCCGTGCTACGCTTCATCCGATCCGAGCCTTCCCTCAAATCCTACCTCGTCGTGATGCTGACCTCCTCCGACCAGGATACCGACCTGATCAACAGCTACACCTTCGGCGTGAACGACTATCTGCTCAAGCCCATCTCCGAGGCCAAGATCCGCCACCTGCTCGAGCAGCTCGAACTCCGCTGGCAGCTCCTCCCACCCGCCTCCTGAGCGGCGCACATACTTTTTACATTCTCTTTACGAGGTCCTGACTCCTCGACGCCCCCGGGGGTGTTGAATAGCACCGTGGCCCAAGGTGGGACCCGCCCACCCAGCCGAAAACGCCCCCACGGAGGAACAGTCATGAGAATCCAACCACGACCCCACGCGCTGAGCACGCTGCTCTGCGCCACCCTGCTCGCTGCCTTCGCCACCCAAAGCGAGGCCAAAAGCATCGGCTGCCGAATCGAAACCGACCGCTCGGTCATGCCCGCCGAGGTCCGCGCCACCGCAGTCCTCAAA
>CBFGVE010000157.1:0-6211 GCA_965651915.1 uncultured bacterium | reverse complement strand
AACACGGTGCAGTCGAGGCCGAACATCCGGCAGGCCATGGCAAGCGACGAACCCCACTGGCCGGCTCCGGTCTCGGTGACCAGCTTTTTCACTCCGGCTTCCCGGTTGTAGTAGGCCTGGGCGACCGCGCTGTTGGGCTTGTGGCTACCCGCCGGGCTCACCCCCTCGTACTTGTAGTAGATGTGGGCGGGAGTGTTCAGCGCTTTTTCCAGGCGCACTGCGCGGAGAAGCGGGGTGGGGCGCCAGAGGGCGTAGATTTGCCTGACCTCCTCGGGGATTTCGATTTCGCGCTCGGGACTCATCTCCTGGCGGACGATGTTCTCGGGGAAGATCGCGGTCATGTCCTCGAGGGTGATCGGCTCGCGGGTGCCGGGATGCAGCGGCGGCGGGAGCGGTTCGGAAAAATCGGGGAGGATATTGTACCAGTGGGTGGGGATGTCTTCCTGGCCGAGTGAAAACCGGGTGCGCTGGCTCATGATCTAACCTTCCGTGGGGTGGTTCCGGGCGAAGGGGAGAGGCCGCGAAGGCCGGGCCCAATCGTCGCGCAAGCTACCACGTCCCGCGCCCGCCCATCCATAGGGGATTGCATGAAAGTGGAGCTGGCCTTGCGGCTCCGCGCCCGGCACCTCCACCCGCTCGACCGCGCCCTCCTCGATCTGGCTCCGGTGTATTCGATGATTTGTTAACAGCGGGCAGTTTCCGTTCCGTGGCGTGATGGCTGATCACGCTTGCAAACGGGCTGCTCCGGCCCTATTTTTCGGGGCTTTCCCACCTCTACCGGATTGCCCCATGACTGACACCCCCGACAAGAAGCCCCTCGATTTCATCCGCGCCCAGGTCGAGGAGGACCTGGAGAGCGGCCGCACCGCGAGCGTGGTCACCCGCTTCCCTCCCGAGCCCAACGGCTACCTCCATATCGGCCACGCGAAGGCGATCTGCCTCGATTTCGGCGTCGCCCAGGAGTTCGGCGGGGTCTGCCATCTGCGCATGGACGACACCAATCCAGCCAAGGAGTCCATGGAGTACGTCGAGGCGATCAAGACCGATGTCCGCTGGCTCGGTTTCGACTGGGGCGACAAGTTCTTCTTCTCCGCCGACTACTTCGAGCGCATGTACCAGGTGGCGGAGATGCTCATCGAGAAGGGCCTCGCCTATGTCTGCGAGCTTCCGGCCGAGGTTTGGAAGGACTACCGTGGGGTACCGACCGAGCCGGGCCGCGAGAGCCCCTACCGCAACCGCCCCCCCGCCGAGAGCCTCGACCTCTTCCGCCGCATGCGGGCGGGAGAGTTTGCCGACGGCGCCATGGTGTTGCGCGCGAAGATCGACATGGCCTCGCCTAACCTGCACCTGCGCGACCCCGTCATCTACCGCATCCTCCGCGAGCCGCACTACCTCACCGGAACCAATTGGGTCATCTATCCCATCTACGACTTCGCCCATCCTCTCGAGGACGCCTTCGAGAACGTGACCCATTCCCTCTGCACCCTCGAGTTCGAGGTGCACCGCCCGCTCTACGACTGGGTCGTGGCCCAGCTAGGCATGGACCGGCCCCCGCGCCAGATCGAGTTCGCCCGCCTCAACCTCACCTACACCGTCATGAGCAAGCGCAAGCTGCTCGAACTGGTGCAGAAGCGGCTGGTGAACGGCTGGGACGACCCCCGCATGCCCACCCTCTGCGGCATGCGCCGCCGCGGCTACCCGCCCGAGGCCATCCGCGCCTTCTGCGCCGAGGTGGGCATCACCAAGTACGAGAGCCTCACCGATGTCGCCCTGCTCGAGCACCACGTCCGCACCGCGCTCAACAAGACCTCGCTGCGCCGCATGGCGGTGCTCGATCCGGTAAAGCTGGTGCTGGAGAACATCCCCGAGGGCGAGGTGCGGACCTGCCGGGCCGCCAACAACCCCGAGGACGAAAGCGCCGGCGAGCGCGAGCTGCACTTCGGGCGCGAGCTATACATCGACCGCGAAGACTTCATGGAGGAGCCCCCGCCCAAGTACTTCCGGCTCGCGCCGGGGCGGTCCGTGCGGCTGCGCTGCATGGGCTTCGCCACCTGCACCGGGGTGGTCCGCGACGATGCGGGCGAGATCGTCGAGATCCGCGGCACCTGGGACCCGCCGGAGGCCGGCCTCAAGGTCAAGGGCACGATCCACTGGGTTTCGGCTGTCCACGCGGTACCGGCCGATGTGCGGATCTACGAGCGGCTGTTCACGGTCGAGGAGCCCGACGCCGACGCGGAGAAGGACTTCAAGGACCACCTGAACCCCCAGTCCCTGGCGACGGTGCGGGCGCTGGTTGAGCCGTCCCTCGCCGAGGCCGAGCCGGGCCAGGCCTACCAGTTCGAGCGCGTAGGCTACTTCGTCGCCGACAGCCGCGACAGCGCGCCCGGCCGGCCGGTCTTCAACCGGACGGTCAGCCTTAAAGACGGCGGCTTCCGCAAAGCCGCGAAGGGATAGGCAGATTGGGCTGCGAAGCCCGGTCCCGCCCGCTTCTTCCTCGCCGCCCCTCGGTGCATGCCCCGGGGGGCGCGGCGATTCGCGCCCCGGACTCAGGGAGCCCAAAAAGCAGTCTGGGCGGGCTAGTCAGATCTTCCCATTCACCGAGCGCTTCCCCCTGTAAACAGAAGCGCACATAAAAATTCCATAAAATTGTAATAAATTTAAAAATAAAGGAAGCCGAGCGACCTTTTCGCTTCCATGTACAGATAGATAGTGGATTCTACCCGGCTTTTTACGGGGAGAATACCGAGGTAACTCGGCTGCCGGAGGGAAGGCGCCGGTAGCTGTCATGGGAAGAGCTTTATGTCATATAGGAAACGCATATTGAGCAGGCAGAGTGTATCCGCAGTTCTGTGGATGGCTGTAGCCGGCATGTTGACGCATACCGCATCGCGTTCAGAAGCGGTGGGCGAGACCGTGCTGGACAAGTTTGAAATCGCCAGGAAGCACTTGCCAGCGGAGAGCTTCTACACGCCGATAACCCACTGGCGGGGCCATACGTTCTACGTCGTGGTCGATACCAGCCACCGCCCGAGAGTGACGCACATCAAGCCGGACAATAGCGTCGTCCGCGTGTACCTCGACCGGGAGGTCAACTCGGGCAACCAGACCAACAACGTCTACCTTGCCTTTCCCGACCCGCACAATCGGTTCAGCCTGGGGATCGATCCCAACGGGTATGTCCATATCACGGGCGACATGCATAATTTTGGCGCCAAGCAATACGATGAGCGGCTGCCGAAGTTCCAGTATCCCGAGCGGTACGACGACAAAAAGGGGGCGGTCATGCTATACTGGCGGTCGGCGAAGCCCTGGGATCTTTCCGGCGGCTTTGAATTCCTGGGCTATAGCGGATCGCCCTACACCATGCCGGGAACCTTCTGGACGTACGGCAGGTTTTTCAACGACCGGAATGGCACCCTGTACTATTCCTCGCGGGTTCGCGCTTACAATTCGATCAACTGGAGTCTGCCGAATGCCAAGCGCGGTGTGCAGGGGCTGGGGCTTTACCTGTACGATGAAACTGCCCGGCGCTGGGAGGCGCTGGGTGGGCCGCCAGAACTCGCCCTCGGCAATGTTCAGAACCGGTTCGATGTGTTCTACTGGGCGTATTCGGGCCGTCCCGATACGGAGTACAGCTATCAGGTCTATCAGGCCGACTTCAACTTCGATGTCAACGGGCGACTTCATTTTGCGGGCTCGGGTCATGTAGGCCAAACTGGAGCAGTCCGCCTGGTCTACGCCTACTCCGACGACGGGGGGCGGACATGGTACACCGTTCGGGGCAGCCGCATTCCAGGGTTTCCGCTCTGCGGCGACGACGGCTCGGCAAACATGCCCGATGTCCTGCAGGAGTCCCAAACCAGCTTTGTGTGTGCCGTGGTGGCAGACAGGAACGGTACGCCCGTGGTCAAGCACGGAACCAGCTACCCGGACGGATGGTTTATGTGGACAGGATCGAACTGGATCCGGAAGACTGAAGCGCAGTATGATCGTTCCGAGGTGCTGAATGGGTATCAGGCGCACTCGGCTCCAAATGGCGACATGATTTTTTCTTCCACATGGGGTGTTTACTGGTATCGCGACCTCGCCACCTACCACACGAGCAATTCATCAGTGGCCAACCCCGTTTTTGCTCAGAGCGACCTAGGCATCGTCACGGGCGGCGATCTGTACGGGCTGCGGGCCAATAACGCGGGAACGTCCAACACCAACCACACGGAGCTGCGTGTCGTTCGTCAGAAATTTGGCGAGGAAATGGCCGGCGAGGCCTACCAGCAGTGGCTGGCCCAGCAGAGCCAGCCCGACGCCGACCCGGCCAAGCGGTGGGCGCGCTTTCTGTTCCAGCCTGATGGCGATGATGAAAATCCTCGGGCCGGATTGAGGGCGGTAGTTGAAAATGGAGCCATCGGGTGGCAGTTCGACGTGCGCAGCGACCTGCCCTCGGGAATGTGGTGGGTCGAAGGTGCCTCCGATCTCGGGCAGGGATTGTGGCAGCGCACCGAGGCGGGAGTGCGCCTAAGGGAGGATCGCCCTCCCAATTCAGGCATGTCCCGCTTCACGCTGCTTCCGACGACCGGGGCGAATTCGCTACGGTTCTTCAGGCTGGTGACGCCCACGCCTTCGTTTGTCCAATAGCCGGATCGCTTTCGCTCGCCCAGCCGCCGGCTTATTTGCCGGGGCCGAGCAGGCGGGAGCGGGTGCGCAGGCGCAGGGCCTGGAGGCGGATGAAGCCGGTCGCGTCGGACTGGTCGTAGACGTCGTCCTCCTCGAAGGTCGCGATCTGCGGGTCGTAGAGCGACTGGTCCGACTTGCGCCCGGCGAGGATGCAGTTGCCCTTGTAGAGCTTCATCCGGGCCACGCCGTTCACGCAGGCGGCCGCCTCGTCCATCGTCTTCTGGAGCAGGGTGCGCTCGGGCGCGAACCAGAAGCCGTTGTAGACGAGCTTGGCGTACTGGGGGATGAGCGAGTTGCGCAGCGCGAGCACCTCGCGGTCCATGGTGAGCTGCTCGACGCCTTCGCGGGCGCGGTAGAGGATGGTGCCGCCGGGGGTCTCGTAGCAGCCGCGGCTCTTCATTCCGACGAAGCGGTTCTCGACCAGGTCGATGCGACCGATGCCGTGGCGTCCGCCGATCTCGTTTAGCCTGGTGAGGATCTGCATCGGGTTGAGGCGCTCGCCGTTGAGCGAGACCGCGTCGCCTTTTTCAAAGCCGATCTCGATTTCCTCGGCGCGGTCGGGCGCCTTCTCGGGGTCGGTGGTCATGCGCCACATGTCGGCGGGAGGCGCGTTCCAGGGATCCTCCAGCACGCCGCCCTCGTAGCTGATGTGCAGCAGGTTGGCGTCCATGCTGTAGGGCTTGGCGGCGGTCACCGGCACCGGGATGCCGTGCTTCTTGGCGTAGTTGATGAGGTCGGTGCGGGAGCGATAGGACCACTCGCGCCAGGGGGCGATGACCTTGATATTGGGGGCGAGGGCGTAGGCGGTCAGCTCGAAGCGGACCTGGTCGTTGCCCTTGCCGGTGGCGCCGTGGGAGATGGCCTCGGCCCCCTCGGCCAGCGCGATCTCGACGTGGCGCTTGGCGATGAGCGGGCGGGCGATCGAGGTGCCGAGGAGGTAGCCGGATTCGTAGACCGCGCCGGCGCGGATCATCGGGAACACGAAGTCGCGCACGAACTCCTCGCGCAGATCCTCGATGTAAAGCTTGGTGGCGCCGGTCTTGAGCGCCTTCTCTTCAAGCCCGGTCAGTTCCTCGCCGAGGCCGATCTCGGCGGCGTAGGCGACGACCTCCGCTCCCTTTTCCTCGATGAGCCACTTGAGAATGACGGAGGTATCGAGCCCTCCCGAATAGGCCAGTACAACTTTCATGGAATGTCCTTGGGGTTGGTGAAGATGGAGTTTTTGTCGCAAAGCGGGCCCAGCCCCGGGGCTGGCGAAGCGTCAATCTATGCGGAATTGGGGCCTTTTGGGTAGAAAATTCTTCGCCGCTCCTCCGTCGGCGCCTTGTCCAAGCCCTGGAACCCTGGCGCGGGCTCCTGTCCAAGGCTTGGAACCTGTGCCGGTGCCAGGGTCCGAACCTTGGAACCCTAGCGGGGTCGGCGGGAGTCTTTGGAGGAGCCCTTGGAGCGGGGCTTGGTCCGGGAGGTCCCGGTCCGTCCGGCTCCCGACCGGGCCGATTTTGTGCGCGCCGAACCGGTCCGGCTCGCGCCTGACCGG
>CBFGVE010000156.1:0-6233 GCA_965651915.1 uncultured bacterium | reverse complement strand
CGGCATCGAGAATGTTGCTGGGGTCAAGCTGGGAGAGATTGGTCTGCTCCAGGTAGTCGATCGCAGCGTCGTCCAGCACATAGCCGTTGAGGTCGGTGCCGATAACCTTGATGATTTCCTCCTTGAATCGGTCGCGGTTGGTGTAGAGATCCACGAACATGAACTGCTTGCCGACGGTTTTGAGCGCTTCGGAAAACTTGGCGTCGAAGAACTCGACCAGGCTGCGGGGATCCGAAGCTCGCTTGCAGCCTAGGGACTGGGCAACCTTGAGCACATCCTCGGGGGTCTTGTTCACCCGGACAAAAAAGGCCACCTTCACATCGGCCCGCATATTGTCGCTGCAGATCAGGCCATCGGAGCCGGAGCGATTGATCTCGATCCTCTTCACCGATATATCAAGCATCTCCATCCGTTGAAGGATGGGAATGATCAGCATGCCGACAAAGCTGACCTTGGTGCCGCCGATACCGTTGCGCACGATGGCGGTGCCCTGTTCTACCTTCTTGTAGCAGGTGGCGAAGAGGGCGATGATGCCGGCGAGAATGATGGCGAGGACGACGAAGCCGGTGGTGAGGGTGGCTTCGATCAGTCCGAGAGGCGCTAGGGGCTCCAGCATGGCTATATCTCCAGTTTGGTGATGATGTGAATACGGGTATCGGGGTTTGTATGCAAAATGACCGCTTCGGATCCGCGCGGAAGGATTTCACCTTCGGTGCGGACGTTAAGCAGGATGGGAGCGCCGACCTCGCGGATTTCGGCCTGGCCGAAGGTGGCGTCGGCCTTGGACGAAGTGACGATGACGCGGGTGCCCACCAGGTCGCGCCGCTCCATGGCGTCTCCGCGCATGCTGCGGAAGAGGGGAACCAGGGGTGCGGTGATAAACTTGGCCACGTGGGCGCTGACAATGATATTCGGAACGACCAAGGCGAGCCCGAGCAGCTTTGAGCTGGTGCCGTGGATAAAGTGGTTCGCCAGCACGCCGACGACCCAGAGGCTGAGCGCGAAGAAGCTAACCACGATGGAAAGGGGAACTTTGCGCAGGTTGAAGTATTCAAGAATGCCGTCGAATCCGCCCGCCGTGCTGGCCGGTGCGCCGCCGTCGCCTTCGGGGAGGTCCACGTCCAGGCTGCTCAGGTCGAGCGCGCCGATAAGCACGCAGATCCAGTAGAGCAGCACCAGGAGGAGGAGCAGGGTGTAGGGCAGGTTGGCCAGGTGGAAGCTGGCGTGCCAGAGCTGTACGAAGCTTTCCATCACTGGTTACCGCCGTTGGCGAACTTCCTGCGAAGCGCATCCAGCTCGGCATCGATCTTGTGGAGCTGCTCTTCCCGTTGCAGTTTTTCGTCGAGGGGGATGGTGTCGCCCCGCAGCTCCCGTTCGATTTCGGTGTGGGCCTCGGCCTCGGCCACCGCTTCTTCGAGTCGGTCGAACGCGCCATCCTCGCCCCGCTGGGTGGAGTCGACGCGCCGGCCCATGACCCGCTCCGCCTCGGCGGCGTGGCGGCGGGCGCGCAGATCCATGAGCCGGCCCCGGACGAGGCCGAGCTGGTCGTGGATGCCGAGCAGGTTTTCCTTTAGCTCGTCGTAGGTCTGGCGGCGGCTCTGGAGGACGGGTTCGAGGGCGGCGAGGCGTTCCTCGACCTTCTCTCTGCCCGCTGCTGCCAGTCGGCCCGCGCCTCGGACAGCGTCGCCACGTTTTTCTCCAGCCGCTTGTAGATCACGGCGAAGCTGGCGAGCGCGTCCTTGGCCTCGCGGGAGGCCGACTCCAGCTCGGCGATCTTCGCGGCAATCTCATCCTCGGGCGTCTCCGCCTGGTTGAGCAGGTGCATGATATTCGCCCGAGCGATGCGGCGTATTCGTTCTAGGATAGGCATGGTGGTAACCAGGGGTGGAGGGGGCGACGACTAGGCGTCGCCTTTAACCTTGGCTTTCAGCGCGGCGAGGCGGCGGTCCACCTCCGCATTCCGGTGGAGGCTTTCGATGCGCTGGTCGAGCGAGGCCGAGGTGCCCCCGCCGGCCATCTCCTTGCGGACGGCGAGTTCGGCTTCCTGCTCCTCGATGCGCGATTCCATGCGGGAGACGGCGTCGAGGATGCTGCCGGTCGAGGCGGTAGGCACATGCACTGTCCGCTGGATTTTCTCCTGCGAGCGGGCGACCCGGGCCCGGGTGAGGATCTCGTCCTTCTTGGCCCGTATATCGTCGAGCTGGTTCTGGGTCTGGACGCGTGCGGCGTGGGCCTCGGCGTAGGAGCTGTTGGCAACGGCCACGGCCTCGGCCCGGCGGGCCACTTCGCCCTCGACCTGGATTTGCGCTTCGAGCGCCTCGCGGGCGGTCTTTTCGTCGCCCTGGCCAATCGCGGCCTCGGCGCCGGAGGCGAGCTTGGCCAGCTTCTCGCTCGCCTGGTCGCGGGAGCGCTCGGCCGCCTTCACGGCGGCCATGGCCTTGGCCTCCGCATCGGTCGCGGCGCGGACCTGCTCCACCATCTCCTTGATGAGCTGGGGGAACACGACTTCGGGATCCTCGACCGAGGTGAGAAACGCTTCCATACGGCCCACGGTGACGCGCTTGATACGTTCGATGATGCTCATGGTTAGGCTCCTTTTATCAGGCTTTGCTGGCGTTGTCGGTTTGGGGTTTAGGTTCGTAGTGGCCCATCTCGCAGCCGAGCACGAACTTCTCGGCGACGCGCTTGAGATCCTCCCATTCGACACGGATGCTCCGTGCCTCGTCCTTGTCGATGCCTCCGTCGTTGCGCAGGCTGACGGAGACCATGTCGAGCATTTCGGAAAACTCCTTGAGAATCCGTTGGGTCATGGCGAGGGCGCTCAGGTCGTTGGCGGTGGACTCGGGCGAGATGTTCTCGACGAAGAAGCCGTTGACCTGCTCGCAGAGCCAGACGATGGGGCTGTGGTCGCCGGTGATCTGGCAGAGGGTGAGCAGGCGGTCGAGCGGATTGTCGGCTCCGCTGGCGTCCTCGCCCTTGGCCTGGCACCACTTGTAGATGAGCGACTGGGAGAGGGCCATGTCGGCGGCAACCGCCTTCACCCCGGCCTTCGCAATCGTCTTTCTCAGTATCTCGTGTGAGTCCATAACGGTTGTTCTCCCTCTCATCTGACTGAGTGCATCCTGTCCGAGCCCCGTCCCTTACGCCATTATAAAGGGCATGACTGTTTGCAATGCCGGGGACAGGTGGGGGGACGCACGGCGGCCCGGACAGATCTTTGTAGGTTGTGGGATGAAAGTGGCAAAGCGCTTGTGGGTGGGGGATTTCTTCGCTGAACGCAGGGGCGTCAATAGGTGGGGAGGGTGAGGTGGGGCTGCTCAATGACTGATCGTACCGCAAGAAAGCGCCATGCTCCCTCGGATTCCTTGCTTTCCGAGAGCAGCTCCCAGCTTCCGGATTGGGCGGTGAACGCCGTGGCGACCTGGAAAGGAGGTGAGTCGGGGTGCCGGTGCTTCAAGTCTACCGTGACGTCGATGGTTCTGCCGTCGGGCCCTACGGTGGGGAGGGCGGTAATGGAAACCCCGGTGGTGGGAGCATCGCCGGCTTCTCCCTTGGCGTGTGGCGAATCGCGCAAATCTCCTTGAGCGATGGTGGCCTCGACTCCATTGCGGGTCAGAAGGGAATAGGACGTGCAGTGCTCAATGTGTCCGCTTGCGAGGTGCCGGTCGAGCAGGAAGGGTGAGCGTACGATCTGGGCGAGCGGCTCGGCCAGTTCCTTGCGTATGGCAAATACAGCGAATTCCGAGCGCATCATCGATGGGATGGCCCCCCACTGTTTGAGTATGCGTTCGAAAATTTGGTGCTGGTCCAAAGTGGCGGTTAGGATTAGCGAGCTGCTGGCTGAATTGTGTTTTATGCTTCCCCGGAGAGGAAGGGGCAGTCCGGCATTTCTAGTGAACTTTTTGAGCGCCTCGCCTCTATCCTTGGGAGCACCGACTGCGACAAACTCGGAGCTTTCCGCATCCCTCTTCTCTTCAATAACGAGGTCCATAAAATCATGACGAACCGGGTAGATCCGAGTCACCAGGCTGGAGAGAGAGTCCCTTCGATCAACGAATGCGATAGAGGAACCTGTAAACTCTAGCGTCATATGAAAGCACTCCGCCACAGTCTGAAGCGCTTCTAAGGCCGTTACATTTCTCAAGTTGATGGTGAGGCGGAATGGGATGGAAGCTTTCGTCGCCTGCCCGGGTTTTCCCATGGCGTCAAAAGGATTTTCGGTGCCGAATGCCGCAGAGGCGTCCTCTGATTGCTCGGCTTCGCGTGCGATGTACTGGATTCCCCGCCGATCGGAATCCTGAGCCTGCACCAAGTGGTCGATGTGCGCGAGGACGTCCATCAGTGGGGTCTGTCTGAACTGGACGGTTTCCAGCACCACGTCCTGAAGGCGCTTCATTTCGGCTTCGGCCTCGGGGTCCTGTGAAGGGAGTTGCTTCAGAGCGAACTCGTGGCCGTGGATGGACACCACAGCGCCATCCATGGCGGGAAAGGGGCCGAAAACTGCGCTTCCGTGCCGCTCCACCAGCTCGAAATCCCGCGCTTGGACGGCTAAAGGCGTAAGAATAAAAGCAAGTAAAGCAATCCTTAGCTTCATGATAACCTCTCGTGGCGGGAGATAGTTCCGAGTGGCGTTTGACAGGTGATTTCTAGCCTTAGGTTGCACGCATGGAAAGCGAAAAGAAAAAAATACTTTAATGGCCTACATATTTTACATGGAGGCAGCATCGGCATACCTTTATTGCACTGTATCAAATTAGTATCTGGCCGGAATTGGAGCGCTCAGTTGGCCGTTTCTTCCGTGCCACATCGGAGGTGTATTCGATGATGCTTCGCCTTACCGCTCTGGTCTTCTTCGCCATGCTCGGCGCGCATGGGCAGTCCGTCCTGGCTGTTGATGGCGCTGGCTCAATAACCGGTGAGGTTCCGGTCGAAGGCTCCACCGGGGAGCTGGCGGGCCAGGTGCGAGTAGTCCGCGCCTTCGACCGCGTCCACCATGCGGTGGGCGAGGGGGTGTCGATCACGAGGGAGGCCCTGGTCGCGTTTCCTGCCGATTCCAGCAAGGTTAAGCGCATCACGATGCGCATCCACCTGCGGTGTCCCCCGGCCGGCTGCAACGCCTGGGACGTGTTTGCCAACGTGCGGGTATTCGACGAGGCCTCGGGCACGTGGTTCGAGCTGGGCCGCTACATCACTCCCTACGGCGTGGACACGGCCAAGGCACCCGAGGGCCTGGCCATCGATGTGACCGACTTCAAGGGCTTGCTGACCGGCGAGGTCCGCCTTCGATCCTTTGTCGAGACCTACGGGTCCGATGGCTGGCTGGTTTCGGTCGATTTCGAGGTGGAGCCGGGCCAGCCGGACTATCCCTACTACGCGATAGCGCCGCTGCTCGACTATGCGCGGAACTCGCAGGAGGGCGTACCCTACGGCGTGCCGCACGACCGCCGCCTGGATCGGCGGGTTGACATTCCGCTGAATGCGAAAGAAACGAGTTTACGCACGGTGGTCACCGGCTGGGGGCATGCGCTGCCCGCCGACCCGGGTGGCCGTCGCTGCGCGGAGTGGTGTTTCCGCACCCACCGCATCGCCCTCGATGGGGCTCCACTTTTCCAGCATTTCATGGGACCCATCGGCTGCGTCCAAAATCCGGTCCGCCCGCAGCGGGGCAACTGGGCGCCCGACCGCGCGGGCTGGTGTCCGGGCATGGCCGTGCCGGTCCGGTCGGACCGCTTGCCCGAGCCGCTCGCAGGCGGCTCCTTTACCTTCAGCTACGAGTTCGAGCCGTGGACACGCGACCAGGCCTCGAACGACCGCGCGATCTACGCCCTATCCAGCTATGTGGTGGTGAAGAGCAACGAACCCATCGAGCCGCCCGTGGTCCAGTAGCCCGATTCCCTTGCTGTGGGCGTGTCCGCGGGTGTATAAGCCAGTGCAAGGTGTTTGCTCCTTCTGCTTAAACATCGTTGTCAGCCCATGAAACGACTCCACCACATTCTATTGCTTGGTGCCTGTTCCTACGGGCTGGCGCTGGGACTTTGGTGGGGCGGGAGTTTAGACCAGTGGGAGCAGGCCACCTGGAACCACCGGGCCAAGACTTTTGCCGGCGCGGGCGAGGCGTCGGACCGCGTTAAGCTCATTCTCCTCGACCAGGACAGCCTGACCTGGGCCGAGCGGGATTTGGGGGTCGCCTGGCCCTGGATGCGGCAGGCGTATGCGCCCATTCTTCAATTCTG
>CBFGVE010000155.1:0-6269 GCA_965651915.1 uncultured bacterium | reverse complement strand
CGGCAACCAGTATCCTCCCTCCGAGGTATCCTGGTTTGATTCCGACGGCCAGCAGCGGGTGCTGGATTGGACGGACAGGCTTTCCGGCTATGATGGGCGCACGTTGACCCAGGACGAGAAGGAATCCCGCTGGCTGCGGCGAAACAACCTGGTCAAGGGCAATGAGATTTACAAGTGCCCCGGGGAAACCAGCGAGCTGCGAAACTGGGGCATGAATGGGGGGTACCGCGACCACTACACCCGCACCTACCGGATCAATGGTGCCCGCCGAGCCTTCGACTCCCAGGACGGGAAACCGTGGGGGATTTCGCATAATCAGCACACCACCTACGTCACCGATGTATACGATCCTTCCCGGACGATTCTTATCACAGAGCGTCGCTCGGTGAACCAGCCACTGGGCTACTTCCATGCCCACGTCCAGTCGCCGAACCAGCAGTGGGACTGGCCCGTTCGCCCGCTCCTCCATGCCGGGGGTCGCCGGTGGAATTACCTCTTTGTCGATGGCCACGTGGAAACCCTCGCCCCGGAGGCAACGGTGGGCACGGGAACACCGTCGAACCCTGCCGGCCTGTGGACCCGTCGTATCGGCGATTAGCGGCTCGCACGTACGCTCCTATAACCTACCGGGGCAGCCAGAACAACGGAACGCCGGGAAACCCCCGAGGCTATTGGACGACCGATCCCAGCGACTAGCGTTGCCGGGAGCCTCAGGCGTTGACTTGCCTTACGCGTTGGCTTAGCTTGTGCGCCTTCCAACGGCTGGTGCCAGGGCGTCGTCTTGTTTTTCCCCACCCGAAAGGCTCCGCCATGCTCTTCCCGCACCGTATGGGTTTCGCGCTGGGCGTAGCGCTTCTTGCAGGAGCTGATATCTCTATGGCCGAAACACTACTCTGGCATGATCATCCCGCCTCCCGCTGGTCCATGGAGGCCTTTCCGCTGGGCAACGGGCGCCTGGGAGCGGTTCCGCACGGCGGGGTTCCGCAGGAGCGCATTATGTTCAACGAGGGGAGCCTGTGGATAGGCGACGAGTCTTCTGCCGGCGCCTACCAGGCGTTCGGCGACGTGCTGATCGAACTCGGGCACAGCGGCTTCGAGGATTACCGCCGCGAGCTGGATATAGCCCGCGCCGTGCATACCGTGTCCTATTCGAGCGGCGGGGTGGCCTACCGCCGCGAGATTTTCGCCAGCTTTCCCGACCAGGTCGTCGTCTGCCGCCTGAGCGCGGACCAGCCCGGAGCCCTGAGCGGCAGCGTATCCCTGACCGATGCCCACGGGGGCGAAATCGTCGCCGAGGGCAACGGCCTTCGCGCCGAAGGCTCGACCGAGGGCTACGTGTTCGGCAAGGACGAGCCCTACGCATTTTTCCTCCGCCACGCCTCCCAGGTGCGCGCTCATGCGGTCGGCGGGAGTCTGACAGCCGCCGAAGGCAGGCTGGTCTTCGAGGGCGTCGATGAGCTGACGCTGCTGCTCGATGCCGGCACCGATTTCGTCCAGGACCGCGCCGCAGGCTGGCGGGGCGACCATCCCCGCGCCGCGATAGACCGTCGGCTCGACGCGGCGGAAAAACAGCCCTTCGCGGAGCTGCTTTCCCGCCACGAGGCTGACTATCAGCGGCTATTCCGACGGGTGTCGATCGACCTGGGCGGTGCCCCCAGCGAATCGCCCACCGACGAGCGCTTGCTCAATCTGTCCAGCCAGGGCGTTCCGGACCACGGGCTCGAGGCGCTCCTTTTCCAGTATGGCCGCTATCTCCACATCGCCTCGTCGCGCAAAGGGGGGCTCCCCGCCAATCTTCAGGGCCTCTGGAACGACAGCAACAATCCGCCGTGGCGCGGAGACTTCCACGCCGACATCAACATCCAGATGAACTACTGGCCCACCGATGTGGCCAATCTCTCCGAGTGCTTCGAGCCCTACGCCCGGTGGCTTGACTCGATCCGCGAGGTACGCAAGCGGGATACCCGCGAGTCTATCGGGGTGCAGCGGGGGTGGGTGATGCGGCCGGAGAACGGCATATTCGGAGGCAGTTCCTGGAAGATGATCGAGTCGGGCAGCGCCTGGTGTATGCAGAACCTCTGGGAGCACTTCGCCTTTACCCAGGAGGTTGACTACCTGAGGGAGCTGGCCTATCCGATGATGAAGGAGGTGTCGGAATATTGGCTCGACCGGCTCAAGGAGCTGCCTGACGGTACGCTGGTCGCGCCTATGGGCTTTTCGCCTGAGCATGGCCCCCGCGAGGATGGCGTGGCCCACGACCAGCAGCTTATCTGGGACCTGTTCACCAACACCATCGAGGCGTCCGAGATTCTTGGGGAAGATGCCGAATTCCGCGCCGTGCTTGTGGAGCGTCGCTCCAGGCTGCTGGGCCCGACCATCGGGCGTTGGGGTCAGCTCCAGGAATGGATGGTGGACCGCGACGAGCCGGACAACAAACACCGGCACCTGTCCCACCTGTTCGCTCTTTATCCGGGCCGCCAGATATCTCAGCAGCAGACGCCCGAGCTGGCCGAGGCTGCGCGGGTGTCCATGGACGCGCGCGGCGACGACAGCACCGGCTGGAGCACCGTATGGAAAATGGCGCTGTGGGCCAGGCTGCTGGATGGTGAGCGGGCCTACACGCTAATGGGCTATCTCGTCCGCCACTGCGACAAGGGCGCGGTGAATTACGGAGGAGGCTCGGGGGTATATCCCAACCTGCTCGCCGCTCATCCCCCCTTTCAGATCGACGGCAACTTCGGCTATGTGGCGAGCGTTTCGGAAATGCTGGTGCAGAGCCACCTTGGTGAAATCCATCTGCTTCCCGCCCTGCCCAGCGTGTGGCCCTCCGGCCATGTGAAAGGCCTACGGGCTCGCGGTGGATTCATCGTCGATGTCGAGTGGCGCGATGGCAAGGTTACCGGCTACCGCGTTGCCTCGGAGCGTCCCCGTCCGGTCAAGGTGCGTATCGGCGACAGGGCAGAGATGATACAATCCGAGGCGCTGTAGAAAATGGCGCTGTGCGTGGAATTGGGAGGTCTGGTAGGGCGAACCGACCCGGTGAGCCGGGGTGGTCTTCCGGGTGGGGGTGTCGAGAAGAGGATTTGTCCCCACGGATGCCTGCGGCGGAACACGGAAGGCGCCCGGAAAATAGTCGCTTAAGCGTAGCCGAGTAAGGGTAGCGGTTAAGAGTTGGGGGGGTTATGGCTCCGGGTAGCTCACGCCCAGCCGGAGGAAGCCCTGGGAATCGCTGCCGAGCGGGTGGGTGTAGCTGTTGGTTGGCCACTGTAGGTTCTGGGCACCGGGGACGGGCGTTTCGGTTTGGCCGGGCTCCGGCATCCAGAAGACCGAGTAGGTGCGGCCGCTCACTGCGGACCACGTCAGGGTCCATTGGCCGTTGGTTGCGCTGGGCTCGGCCACGACGATGCGGAAGACGCTGGTCGGGTTGCTGGGGTCGAGCCCGGCGATGTAGGATTCCCAGTACATGAAGCCGTTGGTGCTGGTCAGCTTCGACGCGGTTTCGAAATCGTTGGTGAAGCCCTGATCGACCAGCCACCAGAGGGGAACGGAATTCGTCTCGGTGTACTGCGCGACGTAGGTGGCCTCGACCACGTTGGTGGCGTCGGCAGAGATCGTGGTCAAGGTGGATTCCGGGGTGTCCCATCCGGGGAGGTCGCGGAAGCTGACGGTGACGAGGGTGCCGGCCTCGATGCCGTGAATGATATTGCCGCTCGGGCGCCAGACATCCTCCGCGTCCGAGCCGATGCGCCAGCCCGCCGCCTGTTCGCGGGCCTTGGCGGGTTCGAGGAGGATGGTGAGAGATCCGTAGGAGGGTTCGGTGGCTTCGGCGATATCCACGACGAAGGTGCCCAGCACGGATTCTGGCACGCCGTTTCCGGTCGCATCGGCCACCGAGCCCTGCTGGAGGGTGATGGTGTAGGTACCGTTGTCGCCAATGTCCCAGGCGCCGCCGGGTGGGGTGATCTGGTGGAAAGCGGTACGGGGGGAGCCGTTCTCCTCGACATCGGTACCGGTGTAGACGGTCGCGTTGGTGTAGGAGTTGGGGCCCGTCACGATCAGATCGCCATCGGCAAAGGTGGAAATGTCCACCCCCGAGCCTTCGTCGGTAAATGTGACGCTGAACTCGTAGAATGCCCCGCCGGCCTCGGACACGTTCAGCGCGAAGAGCGAGGCGTTGGGCGGGGTGGTGTCGAGCGTGTCGCTGACCCCGAGAATTTCCACGTCGTCCAGGTTCCAGCCGAAGCTGGCCTGGCCTTGCTGGTTCGAAGCCATGACCCAGCGGATGCGGACATTGGCCTGCTGGGCGGCTCGGTCGCTGAGGTCGAGTTGCATAGCCTGCCAGGATGTGTCGGCGATGTCGCCGCTTGCGGTCCATAGCGTGGTCCAGGTGGTTCCGTTCGTCGAAATCTGGATGGTCGCGGTATGGAACTTGGTCACGCCTAGCCAGCGCTGGAACCTCAGGACGACCCCATCGAATCCGGTGCAGTCGAAGGAGGGGGTTGTAGCGTAGCGGGAACTGAGGTTCTTTTCGTAGTTCCCGTTGAGGTTGTAGCCGATCACCTGGGCGCCGGTCGCGCCCGAGGTGGGATCTCCGCTGCTTCCGGCGGGCTGGCCGTAGGCCCAGCCGCTGCCGAGATTCCATCCTGGATTGGAGCCCATGTAGGCGGCGTAGATTACATTGGGGACATCGGCCTGGAAGCTGCCGAGGGGACCGGGCGGTACCGGAGCGCCCTGGACGTCGAAGACCGAATCCTCGGCCATCCATACGGTGTACTCGCCGTTGTCGGAAGGGCCCCAGGTTCCTCCCGGCGCGGGAATGCGGTAGGTGGCGGTGCGCGGGGTGCCATCGGTGGCGTTGTCCACCGAGACCAGCGCGGCGACGTTCGAGTATCCGCCGGGGCCTGTCGCATAGGTGCTGCCGCTGGTGATGGTGGCCGCGCTGATGGCGACATCGTCGCTGTAGGTGACCTGGAAGGTGTGGGAGGTGGAACCGGGCTGGGTCACGTCGGCTGCCGAAAGCGAGGCCTGGGGCGGAATGATGAGCCCGCTGGCATCCACCACGGTCCCGGTGATGAAGTACTGGCCGATACTGCCGTACACGGTATAGCCGCTGGGCGTGCTGGAAAGCGGGCTGCCTACGCCAACGGGCTCGACCTTTAGGTAGTAGACGCCCTGTTCGAGGGTGGTCTGGATGGTGGCGAACGTGTTGGTGGTGGGATTCTGGGTGGCCAGCTCGATGCCGTTCGCATCGTAGAGCGTCAGCCGGAGGTCGGTGTTGCCGCCGCGGGTGTTGGCCGGGCTCCTCCAGGGCTGCGCTCTCAGCGATACGGTTCCGGACCCGGTTGAAAAGGACCACATGTCCACATCGGTTGGCTGGTGTAGTACGCCCTTGTTGGAGGTATTGGCGTTGGTGGGGTCGGTCTCTGGGGTGGTGGCGAGCACAAGGGTGTTGCTGGTGACGGCGAGGAAGGAGGCGGTGCCGAGGGTGCTTCCGTGGTCGCTGGGGCGGTAGCCCATCTTGTTGGCCAGGATGGCGAGATCGTCCTGGGTATTGTTGGCAAGGTAGTACTCGCCTTTGGACCACTGGCTAACGTTGCGGTTGTAGCCGGTGCCCATGATCGGCCCCCAGGAGATATCGCCGGAGCCATGGCCGCCGTAGTATTCGGAGCCGTCGGTTTTCCCGTCGTGGCCGAGCCCGAGATTGTGGCCGGCTTCGTGGGAAGCGGCTTCGGCGCTCAGGTCCTCCCGGTTGGAGAGGTTGTTGTGGTAGACCCAGGCGGGGCGGTAGTAGGCGTAGCTGGAGATGTTGAAGACATTGACGTAGGCCACGCCGCCGGCGTTGGAGGCGGGATTGGCCTGTCCATTGACATCGGTGTTGCGGGTGATGATGACGTGGGCGGTACGGTTGTTCCAGATGGTGGGTTCGATGGTGGTGACATTGACGTTGTAGGGCGCGTAGTCTTCGGCCACCCGCTGCCAGATGCGCTTGATCGCCGCCTGCTCGGCGTCGCTGAAGGTGCTGGGGTCGCTGTCGGTGCTGAACGCGCGGGCAGGAATCGGGTCGCGTCCGACGTAGTCGTTCCAGGCGGTGCCGGTCACGGTGTAGCCGACGAAGTTCAGCCAGATCACGTTGGGGGCGCCGGGGCGGCTGCTAAACTTGAGGTGCTCAGGGAAAGGACTCAGCGGAACGGTGGCCTCGGCTAGGGAGGGCTCGGTTTCGCCGACGGTTTCATCCGCGTTTTGAACCGCGGGAAATTCGCAGACGTAGA
>CBFGVE010000154.1:0-6277 GCA_965651915.1 uncultured bacterium | reverse complement strand
GCGGGTCGGCGGCAACGGCATCGGAATAGTCATCGGCCGTGAATGTCCGACTATTGGAATGCAATCTATAGCACCCAGGGACTCCAGGGAGGGTTCATTTGGGACTGGATGGAGCAGGGCATCGCCCGTTCGGTAGCCAAGCGGGGCGACTGGCGGCCCGAGCCCGAATGGGCCTGTACCCTGGACGAGTTGAAGCGCGATGTCTTGGCCGGAAAGCCCCGCTGGTACTGGGGCTACGGCGGCGACTTCGGCGACGTTCCCAACGATGTGGACTTCTGCTGCAACGGCATGGTTTGGCCCGACTGGTCGCCCAAGCCCGCCATGCACGAGTTCAAACGCCTCGTCCAGCCGCTCGCCGCCGAGTGGCACGAAGGGCGTAAGGCAGACGCGTCCGTGGTGATTCACAACCGTGCCTTCTTCCGCCGCGCCGACTGGCTCTGGGCGGAATGGGTTCTGGAATGCAACGGGGAGGTGAAGGGCTTCGGCAAGCTCCCCGCGCTATCCATCGACCCCGGCGGCGCGAAGAGTTTCCCCGTCCGCTTGCCCAAATTTACCGCCGGGGCAGGGGAGGAGTGGCACCTGACCCTGCGCTACTTCCAGAAGGAGGCGACCCTCTGGGCGCCCGCCGGCCACGAAGTGGGCTGGGACCAGTGGCTGATTGCCCGGGGCTCGGTTCCGAGCCGGGAGAAGCCGGCCAGCCCCGACGTGCCGGTATCCGTCCGGCAGGGGAAAACCGTGGCGACTGTGGAGGTTGGGCCGATCAAGGCCAAACTCGATGCGCGGAAAGGCCTGCTCCGCGCGCTGGAGCTTGGAGGCCGGCCTGTTCTGCTCGCCGGACCCCGGCTGAACATTCTCCGCGGCTGGACCGATAACGACGGCGTCAAAGGCAAGCCCGAGCAGTGGAAGTCCCCGCGGAAGCCCCTGGGCCGCTGGATGACTGCGGGATTGGACAAGCTCAAGCCGTACCTCGAATCGTTCGCGCTTGCCCAGACGGATGGCGGCGTGGAGTGGCGCAGCCTACACCGCTACGCGACCCCCGCGCTTGCCGATGCGATCATCCACGAGCAGACCGCGCGGCTGCTGACCGATGGCTGTCTTGAAATCGACCAGCGCTTCACCATCCATAAGGACCTGCGCGACCTGCCGCGAATCGGCATCCGCTGCACGGTGGACGGCGCCTTCTACCGCCTCGCCTGGTTTGGGCGCGGACCCCACGAGAGCTACATCGACCGCCGCTATGGCGCACGCGTGGGACGGTTCGAGTCCACGGTGGACGACGACTATGTTCCCTACATCCTCCCCCAGGAAAACGGCACCAAGGTGGATCTGCGCTGGCTCGCCCTGGCCGACGCCGAGGGCGGGGGGCTGAGGATTACTGCCGACCAGCATTTCAGCGCCTCGGCGAGCCGTTTCCGCATCGAGGACTACATCGCCGCCTACCACACCCACGAGCTGACACCGCGGCCGGACATCGAGCTGTGCGTAGACATCCGCCAGCGGGGCCTGGGCACCGCAAGCTGTGGACCCGACACCCTGCCGCAGTACCGGGTCGAGCCGGGCGTGTGGGAGCAGAAGCTGCGCTTCGAGCTTGGCGTGGGCGGATAGCCCCCGGGAAAACCCGTTCTAAATCGTCGTCCGGCGTTGCTCCGGCAGCGCCACGCAACCTATTCGTAGCAAGTTGGTTGGGGTTCCGGGTGTACGGCTTGCTTTTGGAAGGTTTAAAAATATGCAGGAAGGGGTTGACAGTGGGGGGGCTTTCGCCTACTTTCTGCCGCTCTTAATCATTTTACCCAAGGCAGGATATTTGTCATGGAAGCGTATGCAGTTGTAGAAACCGGCGGCAAGCAGTACCGCGTTGAAAAGGGCAGTGTGCTCACCATCGAGAAGCTCGATGTCGAAGAGGGCCAGGAACTCCAGGTTGGCCCCGTACTGGCCCTTTCCGACGGCGCCCAGCTCAAGGTGGGCGACCCTGTCATCGAAGGCGCGACGGTCACGGTCAAGGTCCTCGAGCAGAAGCTCGGCGACAAGGTGGTCAATTTCAAGCGCCGCCGCCGCAAGGGCTACCGCCGCACCGTCGGCCACCGCCAGATGCTCACCCGCGTGCAAGTTCTCGAATTGAAGTAAGCTAAAAGAGGTTCCGTCATGGCACATAAAAAAGGTCAAGGTACTAGCAAGAACGGTCGCGACAGCAACGCGCAGCGCCGCGGTGTGAAGCGCTTCGGCGGCCAGTCCGTCCGCGCCGGCAACATTCTCGTCCGCCAGGTGGGCACGAAGTTCCATCCCGGCGCCAACGTCGGCATGGGCCGCGACTACACCCTGTTCGCCCTGAAGGACGGCAAGGTCTCCTTCGACCGCGATGGCCGCCGCATCAACATTTGTGAAGAGGTCTCGGTCTAATCGACTCCCAGCCTTTACACCCCGAATGCGCGCCGCTAACTGCGGCGCGCATTTTTCGTTTGCGGAATAGCCGATGAAGATGATCACGTTCAAGGACCGGGTGAAGCTCTACGTTTCCGCTGGCGACGGTGGCGATGGCATGTGCAGCTTCCGCCGCGAGAAGTTCATTCCCCACGGCGGCCCCAGCGGCGGCGACGGCGGCAAGGGGGGCGATGTCATCCTCGTGGCCGAGCACAACCAGGACTCGCTGCTTGACCTCTACTACCAGCCCCACCAGCGCGCGGAGCACGGCGAGCGCGGAGGCTCCAAGGACTGCCACGGACGCAACGGGAAGGACCTGGTGGTCAAAGTGCCCGCCGGTACCCAGGCCTACGAGGAGACCACCGGGCAGTTCCTCGGCGAGGTGCTGGAGGATGGCGACCGGCTGCTGATCGCCAAGGGCGGCAAGGGTGGGCTCGGGAATATCCACTTCGCCACCTCGACCAACCGGGCGCCCATGGAGTTCACCCGGGGAGAAGAGGGCGAGAAAATGGAGGTCATCCTCGAACTCAAGCTGGTGGCCGATGTCGGGCTGGTCGGCTACCCCAACGCCGGCAAGTCTACCCTGGTGTCCGATCTCAGCGCAGCCCACCCCCGGGTCGCGCCCTATCCCTTCACCACGCTCAATCCGGTGATCGGCATTCTCGGTTTCGAGGACTTCAAGACCCTGCGGATCGCCGATATTCCGGGCCTTATCGACGGCGCCCACCGGGGAGTGGGATTGGGCCATGAGTTCCTCCGCCATGTCGAGCGCACCAAGTATTTTGTTTTCGTGGTCGATATGGCGGGCACCGACGGGCGCCACCCCGCCGACGACTACGAGCATGTGCGCAAGGAGCTGAGCCTCTACAACGAGGATCTGGCCTTCCGCCCCCACTGCGTGGTCGCCAACAAGATGGATGTGCCCGAAGCCCAGTTGTTCCTGGAGGAGTTCATCGAGCGCACTGGGGTGCGCCCCCTTCAGATCTCCGCCAAGGAAGGCAGCGGAATCGCCGAACTGAAGCAGCAGCTCTACCGTCACTTCTATGGCGGCGGCGGGCACGTTTAGTCCACTTAGCCTACTTGACACCCCTGTGATCCAAGGTATGATAGTTGGTGTAGTTGTTATATGGAGGCTGTTGTGATCACAATTTCTACCATGGATGTTCGGCGCAGCATTGGAGATATACTCAACCGGGTGGCGCTTCGTGGCGACGAGTACCTGGTGGAACGAAAAGGCAAGCCCCTGGCCGTGCTCATGCCGGTTGAAAAGGCCGATGCCATTCGACGGTTCGCTCGTGCGCGCCTAGGCGAGATGCTTACCCGTGCGAATTCGCTGGATTCTGACCGGGAGGCCATGGATCTCGCTAACGAAGCTAAACAGGCGTCTCGCTCCGCCAAGCGAAGGACAAGAGGTTGATTCGTGTTGCGAGTGGTTGTCGACGCCAACGTGATCATCAGCGCCCTCATCCGGCCTGATTCGGTGCCGGGGCGGGTCGTTCGCGCGGGCGTCGAAGGAGGCTTTTATCAGATGTTGACTTCACCGCCTCTGATGGAGGAATTGAGAGGTTCGCTTAACTATCCTCGATTGCAGCGCTACGTGAAGATGGACCCCGGGGAGCGAGAGGAATTTCTTTTGCTGCTCGAGCAATTGGCGGAGCCCGTTTCACTGGTGGGGTGTCCGGTTCCGGGCATATGCCGGGATCCCCGTGACGAGCCTTATCTCCAGACTGCGTTGGCTGGGCGCGCTGATTACATCGTCTCTGGAGACAAGGATCTGCTCGACCTTCAGGCTGTGGAATCCGTCCGGATTGTTGGCCCGGCCGACTTTGCTCGTTTGCTGGTCAGTACCTAAACGCGCTCTGGCCGACGAACTCGCGGAGGATGGAGTTGGGATAGATGCTGCCGCTCCCGATGGCGAGGAAGCAGCCGAGAAAATCCATGAGGCGGCGGGCCTCGGCGTACTGCGGGTGCATGGGCTTCACCTCCGACAACAGGGGTTCGGCGAGCGGCTTGAGCACCGCCAGCTCGTATTCCAGCGCCGAGTTGAACACGACATCCGCCTCCTGCTGGAAGGGAAAGATCCAGCGCTTTTCGCCCCGCCTCACGCTGTGCCAGCGCTCCAGCGTAGCCAGCGCGCTGTGGCCTCGGAACTGGTGGTCGCGCACCATCCGGCGGATCAGCCGGTTGTCGGTGGTCGAGATCCGGTTGTTGGCGTCGAGATTGAGCTGGGTAAGAGCGCTCACGTAGACATGGAATTTATGCTCGGCGGGCAGCTCGGCGGTGAGACGGGGATTGAGCGCATGGATCCCCTCGATAATGACAATCTGCCCGTTTCCGATTTGCAGGGTGTCGCCGTGGAATTCCTTTCGCCCCTCGGTGAAGTTGAAGCGGGGCAGCTCAACTTTCTCTCCCCGGTCGAGTCGCCGCAGGTGGTCGTTGAACAGGGAAAGGTCGAGGGCCTCGATGTGCTCGAAGTCGAAGTCTCCCGCCTCGTCCCGGGGCGTTTGATCCCGGTCGACGAAATAGTTGTCTACCGAGATCGCCACCGGCTGCTTGCCGTTTACACGGAGCTGCACCCGCAGGCGCTGGGCGAAGGTGGTCTTGCCGGACGAGGAGGGCCCGGCGATCAGCACCCAGCGCACCGGCGGATCGCGTTCGACGATGCGGTCGGCGATCTGGGCGATCTTCTTCTCGTGGAGTGCCTCTGAAATCTTGATGAAGTCGTCGGCCTCGTCCGCCGCGATGATCTCGTTGAGCCGGCCTACGGTTTCCACTCCGAGAATACGGCCCCAGCGCTTGTGCTCCTGGAAGATCTGGAACAGGTGTGGCTGGCTTTCGAAGGGGGCGACCTCGGCGGGGTTTTCCCGGTCGGGAAACTGAAGCACGAAGCCCGGCGGGTAGGGGATGAGCGCCCAGCGGTCGAGGGCCCCGGTGCAGGGCGCGAGGGGGCCGTGGGCCAGGTCCGAAAAGCCGTCGCATTCGTAGACTACGATATCCGGCGGATTCCGGAAGCGCAGCAGGCTGTGCTTGTCCTGCTGGCCTTCGGATTCGAAGCGGCGGAGCGCGGCTTCAAAAGAAAGCTTCCGGCGTTCGATGGGCAGGTTGCGGTCAACGAGCTGGCGGAGGTGCGACTCGATCTGCGCGAGCTGGTCCTGGGTAATGCTCCGCTGTCCGGGGAGATCGAAGTTGCAGTAGAAGCCTGTTCCCATGGAGTGCTCGACCGAGAAGCTGGCCTCGGGAAAGCACTCGCGGACCGACTTGGCTAGGAGGAAGGAGACCGATCGCCGGTAGATGCGCCAGCCATGCGGGTTGGCGAGGGTTAGGAAGTGGACCGTGCAGTCGGTATGCAGCGGACGGGACAGGGAAGCCGTGTCGTTGTTCACCAGCGCCGCAAGGTAGTGGAGGCCTGGCGGCGGGGGAGGGGCGTCCGCAAGCAGGTCACGGGCGCTTGTGCCGACCGGACAGCTCACCTGCCGCCCATCCTGCAGCGTGACATTGATGGTTCCATTCATGGCCACGAGCCTATAGTGGACCGCAGAGCCTGTCAATGTACCCTGCCTCCGCCCATCGGTGGTGCCCGGCGTACCCAACGCTGTCCCAATCACAGCGAAAGTGTTGCCCATGTCGTGAGCCCGAAGTGTTACCTATGTTCTGACCGTACCCGTTTCAGCAACGCCCCGTACTCCTCCACTTGACTCCCTCTCCCTTCCCTCCCATCCCGTACATCGGCGTTTCCCTCCTGCCAGCATCTCGCAGAGACGCCGCTACATCTCCCCCCCATCCGCGGTAAAAATCTTCCCAACCCCCCTCCGTGATCTCCGGTGCGCCAAGCAAGCTGGGCAGAACTAACAAACTGAAA
>CBFGVE010000153.1:0-6289 GCA_965651915.1 uncultured bacterium | reverse complement strand
GCCTAGCCAACCTCAGCGTCATCAACGAAATCAGCGCCGGACACAAGATCGCCGATATCGTCGCCATTCTCGCCACCATCGACCTCGTCGTCCCCGACATCGACCGATGAACCCGCCCGAACCCACCTACGAAAGCCTCACCTCCCCCTGGTTCCGCGATCATTTCGCCGAACCCTGGGCCGCCTTTACCGCCCACCACCTGGCGGCGATGGTGGCGCTCTCGATGCTCATCATCGCCACCCCGCTGCTGCTGGTATGGGTCGAACGGAAGGTCAGCGCCCGCATCCAGGCCCGCCGCGGGCCCAACCGGGTTGGCCCCTTCGGCCTGCTGCAAACCCTGGCCGACATGATTAAGCTGCTGTGTAAGGAGATCATCGTTCCCGCCGGCGCCGACAAGGCCGTCTACTTCCTCGCCCCGCTGCTGCCCATCACCGCCTCCTGCCTCATCGTCGCCGTGCTCCCCTTCGACGCCCACCTCCAGGTCACCGACCTCGACGCAGGCGCTCTCTACGCGATCGGCATCGCGGGCATGGGCGTCTTCGGGGTGCTGCTCGCGGGCTGGTCCTCCAACAACAAGTTCTCCCTGCTCGGCGCCCTTCGCTCGGGCGCCCAGATGGTCTCCTACTCCATCAGTATCGCCCTGATCACCCTTTTCATCGTCATGCTGGCCGGCAGCGCCTCGCTGCGCGAGATCGTGCTCTCCCAGCAGGGCACGGTCCTCGACTGGTGGATCTTCAAGGCTCCCCTGCTCGGGCTTGCCTCCTTCGCGATGTACGTCGTATCCTCCACCGCCGAACTCAACCGGGGTCCCTTCGACATCGCCGAGGCCGAGCAGGAGCTGACCGCCGGCTTCCACACCGAATACTCCGGCACCGCATTCGCCATGTTCTTCATGGCGGAGTACCTCAACATGCTCATCGCCGCCTCCATCGGCGCGATCTTCTTCCTCGGCGGTTTCCTCGCCCCCCAGTTCGGCATCCCCGGTCTAGACCCCGCCCTCGCCGCAGTGCCCGGCTTCCTCTGGTTCGGCCTCAAGGTGTTCTTCCTCATCTTCATCTACATGATGCTGCGCTGGACCCTTCCCCGCCCCCGCGTCGACCAGCTCATGATGCTGGAGTGGAAAGTTCTGCTCCCCACCAACCTCGCCATCCTCCTCCTTGGGGGTTTCTTCGTCTACCGCCACTGGATCCTCTAATGCCCCGCGAAGTCCATAGAGCCGCAAGGCGAACGAACTACCTCAGGGCGCTCGGCGCGACCCTGGGCGGGCTCGTGCGCGGCTTCTCCGTGACCCTGCACTACCTTTTCCATCCCCGCGAGATCGTGACCGAGGAGTACCCGGACAACCGCGACACCCTCGTCATGCACCCCCGCTTCCGGGGCCAGATCGTCATGCCCCACGACGCCGAGGGCGAGCACCGCTGCACCGCCTGCGGCATGTGTGAAAAGGCCTGCCCCAACGCCACCATCTCCATCCTCACCACCCGCAACGAGGCCGGCCAGAAAGTGCTCGGCCAGTACCTCTACCGCTACGGACAGTGCACCCTCTGCGGACTCTGCGTCGAGGCCTGTCCCTACGACGCCATCCGCTTCGGCCAGGCCTACGAGGTGGCCACCACCGACAAGTCCTCTCTCAACCAGGTGCTGAACCTCAAGGAGGGACGCCCCTAATGAAGGACCTGCTGTTTTTTGTGGTCGCCGGCGCCATGGTCCTGCTCGCGCTGGGCGTGGTGAACACCCGCAACATCCTCCACGCCGCGCTCTATCTGGTCTGGACCCTCTCCGGCACCGCGCTGCTCTACCTGCTCATGCACGCGGAATTCCCCGCCATCGCCCAGGTGCTGGTCTACATCGGCGGCATTGTGGTCATCGTGGTGTTCACCATCCTGCTCACCTTCCGCCTCGGCGAGTCCTATCTCTCCGACAACCCCGTGCGGCGGCTCGCCGCCGGCAGCGTCGCCCTCTCCTTCTTTCTCTCCTTCGCCTACCTCCTCTGGAAGCACCGTGCCTTGCTGGAGAACCGCGAACCCAACAACTTCAGCTACGCCTCGCTCGAACGCATGGGCGAAGCCTTTCTCGCCACCGGTCGCGGCGGCTGGCTGCTGGCCTTCGAGCTTCTTTCGGTGCTGCTCCTCGGCGCGGTAATCGGAGCCGTCGTGCTCGCCCGCCGCCACCGCGAAATCGACCAGGAGGAGCAGGTATGAACCTCACCGGCTGCCTCATCCTCTCCATTCTGCTCTTCTCCATCGGCCTTTACGGCGTCATGGTCCGCCGCCACCTCATTGGCATGCTCATCTGCATCGAACTGATGCTCAACGCGGCCAACCTGAACTTCATCGCCTTCGCCTACTTCGGCCATGCCAAGCCCACCGCCGGGGCGGTGTTCACCGTGTTCGTGATCGCGGTCACCGCCTGCGAGATGGCCGTGGCCCTCGCCATCGTCGTCGCCCTCCACCGCCGCCAGCACACCCTCGACGCCGATAAAATGGGGAGTCTCAAAGGATGAGCGCGGACCCCTCCCTGCTTCTCGGCCCCGAGGCCAGCCTCTTCCTCCGCCAGCCGGCGTGGCCCATCGCCCTCGCGCTCGCCGCCTTCGCGGTCAACGGCCTGTGGCTGGGCCGCCGCCACCCCCGCGCCGCCGGCCTGCTCGCCACCGCGTTGATGGGCGCGGCCGCCGCCTGGTGCGCCGGACTGGCCATCGCCCTCTTCCTCCTTCACCCCACCGAGCCCCTGATCCAAACGTGGTTCTCCTGGGCCACCTTCAGCGAGTCCTTCCACGTCGCGCTAGGCACCTATCTCGACCCCATTTCCGCGATGATGCTCGCGGTCGTGTTCATCATCGCCTTCGCCGTCCACCTCTATTCGCTCTGGTACATGGCCGGCGACCCCTCCCGCGGACGCTTCTTCGCCCTGCTGCCCTTTTTCGTGTTCGCGATGTCTGGCCTGGTCGCCGCCCCCAACCTCCTCCAGCTTTTCATCTTCTGGGAGCTGGTCGGCGTATCCTCCTACCTGCTCATCTCGTTCTGGTACGAAAAACCTTCGGCGCTCGCCGCCGGCAAGAAGGCCTTCATCCTCACCCGCTTCGCCGATTCTTTTTTCCTGCTCGGCATCGTCCTTGTCGCCTCCTCCCTCGGCGGCCTCGACTTCACTCTCCTCAACTCCATCGGCGCTGCGATGACGCTTGACCAGGCCGTCACCATCGGGCCCTGGACCTTCAACGCCCTCGCCCTCGGCACCCTCTGCATCTTCGCCGGCGGCTGGGGCAAATCGGCCCTCTTCCCGCTGCATATCTGGCTGCCCGACGCGATGGAGGGGCCCACCCCCGTCAGTTCCATCATCCATTCTGCCACCATGGTTGTCGCGGGCGTCTTCCTCGCCGCCCGTCTCTTCCCCCTCTTCGCCGCCGCCGGCATCACCCTCGAAGTCGCCGCCGTGGTCGGCGCGACCACCGCCGTGCTCGCCGCCCTCGCCGCCTGCACCCAGATGGATATCAAACGCATCCTCGCTTTCTCCACCCTCTCCCAGATCGGCTACATGATGCTCTCCCTCGGCGTCGCCCGGCACGCCGACGGCACCGTCTCCGCGCTCGGCTACTCCGCCTCGATGTTCCACATCTTCACCCACGCTTTCTTCAAGTGCCTGCTCTTCCTCGGCGCCGGCGTGGTCATCCACGCCGTCCACAGCAACCTCCTCGGCGATATGGGCGGGCTCCGCCGCAAGCTGCCCGCGACCTACGCCTGCCTGCTCATCGCGACCCTGGCCATCGCCGGGCTCTTCCCCCTGGCCGGCTACTTCTCAAAGGAGGAGATTCTCCTCGCCTGCTGGGAGGGCGGTCACCGCTGGATCTTCGCCGCCGCGCTGGGCACCGCCGCCCTCACCGCCTTCTACATGGGCCGATTTTTCCTGCTGATTTTTCACGGCAGGCCCCGCAGCCATGCCGACCACGCCCACGAAAGCCCACTGGCCATCGTGCCCATGGCCCTGCTCGCCCTCGGCAGCGTCGCCGCCGGCTTCCTCGGCAAGGGACTCTTCATGCACCAAGTCGTTCCGCCAGGCATCGACACCGGCGCCCACCACGCCCTCGCGTGGCTCCCCTGGGCCTCCACCCTCGCCACCCTGCTAGGCCTCGGCGCCGCCGCCTTCGCCTATACGCGCCCCGGTCTCGATCCCGCCCCGTTGCTGCGCCTGGAGAGCAAGCCGGGCTGGTACCGCTTCATCCAGCAGCAGGCGCGCACCAATGAAGCCTGGCTTTTCCTCGCCCGCCGTGTCGCCATGGGTGCCGTCGCCGGCGTCATGGCCTGGTTCGACCGCCAGGTCGTGGACCGCCTCGTGAACGCCGCCGCCCAGGCCACCCAGCTCGGCGGCTTCGCGGTGCGCATGGTTCAGAACGGACAGCTCGCCTTCTACGTGGCCATCTACGTGATCGGACTGCTGATCATCTGGTTTCTCTCCGGAGGCGGCCATCTATGATGTCCTGGGAATCCATCCTGCCCTCCGTGATCTGGCTACTCCCGCTACTGCTCTGCGCGGCAACCGCCGCCCTCCCCGCCCACCGCACGCTCGCGGTGAAGCGGCTCAACACCGCTGGCAGCGTCCTCAACCTCGGCCTCATTCTCCTCCTCCTCGGCCGCTTCATCGCCGTGCACGGCAGCGAGCCACTCCCCGGCGGCCTGCCCGCCTTCTATCTCGACCGCGTCTGGCTCGCCCCGCTGAACATCCACTACGCCACCGGCGTGGACGCGCTCTCCCTGCTCATGATGCTGCTCACCGGCATCGTGATCTTCGCGGGCATGCTCGCGAGCTGGAACCTCCAGGACCGCGTCCGCGAGTTTTTCATCCTCATCAACCTCCTCGTCTCCGGCGTCTACGGCGTCTTCGTTTCCTTCGATCTCTTCACCCTCTTCTTCTTCTACGAGGTCGCCGTGCTGCCCATGTACCTGCTCATCGGGGTGTGGGGCGCGGGCCGCAAGGAATACTCGGCGATGAAGCTCACCCTGATGCTCGTCGCAGCCTCGGCCCTGATCTTCGGCGGCGTCCTCGGCCTCTACTTCGAGTCCGGCCTGCGCAGCTACCTCATTCCTGAGCTGGCCACCGCCACCCTCGATCCCGCCTTCCAGCGCTGGGCCTTCCCCGCCCTCTTCCTCGGCTTCGGCGTGCTCGGCGCGCTCTTCCCCTTCCACACCTGGTCGCCCGACGGCCACGCCGCCGCCCCCACCGCCGTGTCCATGCTCCACGCCGGGGTGCTGATGAAGCTTGGCGGCTACGGCTGCCTCCGCGTCGCCATGTATCTACTCCCCGAGGGCTGCCGCGAGTGGATGCCCTTCTTCCTCGTCCTCGCCACCGTCAACGTCGTCTACGGAGCCTTCGTCGCCATCCGCCAGACCGACCTCAAATACATCACCGCCTACTCCTCGGTATCCCACTGCGGCCTCGTGCTGTTCGGCCTCGCCTGCATGACCTACGTCGGCATCAAGGGCGCCGCCCTCCAGATGATCTCCCACGGACTGCTCACCGCGCTGTTCTTCTGCCTTATCGGCATGATCTACGGGCGCACCCACACCCGCGACATCCGCGAGATGGGCGGCCTCATGAAGGTCGTGCCCTTCCTCGGCGTCGCCTTCGTCATCGCCGGCTTCGCCGGGCTCGGCCTGCCCGGTCTCTCCGGCTTTGTCGCCGAGATCACCATCTTTTTTGGCGGCTTCGACAGCGCCCAGCCCTTCGTCCGAGCCTGCGTCACCCTCGCCGTCCTCTCCATCACCGTCACCGCCGTCTACGTCATCCGCGCCGCCAACCGCATGCTCAACGGGCCGCTCGACGCATCCTTCCACAGCCTCCGCGACGCAACGCCATTGGAAAAAGTCCCCGTGCTCCTGCTCCTCATCTGCCTCTTCGGCATGGGCATCCTGCCCGGCTGGATCATGCGGCTGCTCGATGGCAGCCTCCAACCCCTCTTCCAACAGATCATGAGATAGGCCGATGCAGAACCTCATTGCGGATATCGGACTGCTGTCCCTGGGCTTCGCCCTGATGATCCTGGATCTGCTCCTGCTGCGGGCGGGCCCCCGCCGCGGGCTCGCCCTCTTCCACGCCGCCTGGGTGGGTCTCGTTCTACTCCTCGCCGCCATGGTCCTGCACCCCTTCGCCGCCGAGGCCGACCTCGCCGGCTTCTACCACCTCGACCGGACCGGCTGGGTACTGCGGCTGCTGCTCATCGCCTCGGCCCTCCTCGCGATTCTCCTTTCCCGCCCCTACTTCCGAGGAGGCGCCGATGGCGACAAGCCGATGCGCAGCT
>CBFGVE010000152.1:0-6293 GCA_965651915.1 uncultured bacterium | reverse complement strand
CATGGATACCGGCATCGGCACGAATTCCTACTCGGTCCTCGAACAGGGCAAGATCGACCAGATCCTCAGCTCGCGCCCCGACGACCGCCGTGCGGTGTTCGAGGAGGCCAGCGGCATCACCAAGTTCAAGGCCGACCGCAAGGAGGCTCTCCGCAAGCTGGAGCACACCGAGGCCAACCTCCTACGCCTCGAAGACATCATCCGCGAAGTCAAGCGCCAGATCGTCTCCCTCCAGCGGCAGGCCGGCAAGGCCCGGCGCTACAAGTCGATCCAGGAGGAACTGCGCGGCATTGACCTCTATGTCTCGCGGGAGCGCCTCAACGAGCTGGACGCCGCGATCCGGAGTCTGGAGAACCGCCGCACCGCGGTCGGCGAACAGGCCGAAGCGATGCGAGCCGATGTGGACACCATGGAGCAGACGGCGAGCGAGTCGCGGGCCGAGCTATCCCGGCTCGAAGGCGAGATCGCCGCCGCCATGGACCGCGTCGTAGAGGTGCAGTCGGAGTGCGACCGCGCCCGCCAGCTCATCCAGATCAACGAGGACCGAATCCGCGAGATGCGGGCGCTGGCCGAACGCGATACCCGCGACGCCGAGGAGGCCAAGAAGCGCCTAGGCGAACACCAGCAGTCGCTCGCCCAGGCCGCCGGCGAGGCCAAGGAGTGCGAGACCCGGCGGGCCGAGCGCAAGGCGAGCCTCGACGAAGCCGCCGGCCGGCTCCAGCAGCTCGAACGCCAGGTGGAAGACCAACGCAAGGCCCTCAATGCGAGCCGCAATGAATCGGTAACGCTCGACAGCCGGATCAGCCGCCTTCAGAACCAGCTTTCCGAGATTGACAACCAGGAGCGCAGCGCCGTCCTCCGGCGGGAGCGTCTCGCCGCCGAGGAGGCGGAGCTGGACCGCGCCCTGCGCCAGTTCAACGAGCGGCGCGAGCAGATGCTCGGAGAGGTCGAGAGCCACAAGGCCGAAGCCGATCGCCGCGAGCAGGTCGTCGCCGAGCTGAATACCGCCCGGCAGGATCGGGCCGGCGCGATCCGCGACCTCGAACAACGCATTGGCGAGAAGCAGAGGGAACTGGCCGGCCGCCAGGCGCAGATCCAAGTGCTTACCCGCAGCCTCAAGGCGGCCGAAGGCTTTTCCAGCGGCGCGAAGTATCTGCTCCAGGACGAGAAGACTACCGCGTTCCGCGAGCAGGTGATTGGCCCCCTCGCCGACTCGGTGAAGGCGGCACCCGGCTACGACACCGCGCTTGCCGCCGCGCTGCGCGCCCTGCTCGACGCCGTCGTCGTCAAGGACGCCGATTCCGCCCGCGATGCCATCAGCCTGCTCCGACAGGCCGGCAAGGGCTCGGCCCGCGTGCTTGCTGCAGACGCCCCCGCCCGCCAGACGTCCACCACCCCCGACGGTCCCGGGGATCGGCTGCTCGACCATGTGCAATGCTCCGACGAGCTGCGGGGACTGATCGAGGGCCTGCTCGCTCCCGTCCGTGTTGTCGAATCCGAATCCGACATACCCCGCAGCCTGGCCTCCGGACTGGTGCTCATCAGCCGCGACGGCGCGGTCGTACGCGCCGATGGGGTGAACGAATGGTGGAGCCCCGACTCGGCCGGCTCCAACCCGCTTGCGCGCCGGCACCAGCTCGACAAGCTGGCCACTGAGTCGTCCGCGATCGAAGCCGACATCGGCACCCTGCGCGGAAGTCTCGACCACCTCCGCCGCGAGAACGACGAGGCCGGAGGCGCGTTGGGTCAGGCCCGGACCGCCCTCGACGAGCAGCGCCGCCTCCTGAACATGCACGAAGGCGAGCTGCGTGTTGTGACCGCCGAGGCCAAGCAGGCGGGACAGCGCGTCGAAACCGTCCGCTACGAACTCAAGGCCCTCGAAGCCAAGGCGAGCCAGGGAGGCGACCGGCGTTCCGCCGTGGCCGACGAGATCGAGCAGGTGAGATCCCAGCTCGCCGCCGTGCGCGCCGACACCAACACCCGAACCGACGCCCTGCGCGAACACGAACTGCACCGCTCGGCCGCGCTCAACGAAGTCGCCGACTGCCGCGTGTCGCTGCACGATGCCCAGCAGCAGGTGCAACAGGTCGAGACCCGCCGCCACGCCCTCGCCTCCCGCGTCCAGGAACTCGAAAGCCTGATCCGCGACCGCTCGGCCGGCATTTCCAGCTACGAGGATAAAATCACCGCGCTCGAACGCGAGAAGACCGCCGCTACCGAGCGAATCGGACCGCTGGAAGCGCGTATCGCCGAGTGCACCCAGGCCCTGGCCACTGCCCGCGACAACCGCACCGAGGCCAGCCGCCGCCTCCAGTCCTGCGACGACCGCCTGCGGGTACTCCGCGATAAGCTCGAAGAGCTGCGCAGCAGCCGCGCGGCGATGGATGTCGAAATGGCCCAGCAGACGATGCGCCGCCAGAATCTCATGGAGCGGGTGCGCGGCGAGTACAACCTCACCGAAGAGGAGGTGCTCAAGTCACCCGAGCCCACCTGGGAGGATGGCCAGCGCCCCGCCCGCGAAATCCTCGAGACCCAGATCGCCGAGCTGCGGGCCAAGATGGAGGCGCTCGGCCCGGTCAACCTCGTCGCCATCGAGGAACACCAGGAGCTGGAGGAGCGCTTCGCCTTCCTCACCCAGCAGCAGGACGACCTCGTCAACGCCAAGCAGCAACTGCTGGAGATGATCAAGAAGATCAACCAGACCACCACCGAGCTGTTCTCCGAGACCTTCAACAAGGTCAACGCCAATTTCGAGGAGACCTTCAAGCGGCTATTCGGCGGCGGGTCGGCCAAGCTGGTCATGGTCGACGAAGAGGATGTTCTGGAGTCGGGCATCGAAATCATCGCCCGCCCCCCGGGAAAGAAGCTCCAGACTGTTTCGCTGCTCTCCGGCGGCGAGCGCACCATGACGGCGGTCGCCCTGCTCTTCGCCCTCTTCATGGTGAAGCCGAGCCCGTTTTGCGTGCTCGACGAGCTGGACGCCGCCCTCGACGAGGCCAACATCAAGCGCTTCGTGGAGATGGTGAAAGCCTTCGTGGCCGGATCCCAGTTCATCGTGATCACCCACAACCGGAACACGATCGAAGCCGCCCACTGCCTGTACGGCGTGACCATGCAGCAGCGGGGCGTTTCCAAGATCGTGTCGGTCCGCCTGAAGAGCCACGCCGACCGCGGAAGCTCCTCCGACGCCGAGGACGCCGTGGAGGTTGTCGAGGAAGCCTCCGTCTAGCGCCGTGTCCGGCAAAGCAGGCTGGCCCCGGTTGGCGCTCGATCTTCGGCGGGAAAGGCGGCGGAGGGACGCGATACAATTTAGTATGCTTCCTTTAGTTCCTTTCCCACATCACGTTACGCTTGACTCCTCTAATCGGCCAAGGTGAATCCACATATACGTGCACGTATACTTGCAGCCACCCGGTAGCGTGGTATAGTACGTACATCCCACTGAAAGGGACATCCACATGAGCCAGTTGACCATATACCTGGATGAAGCCTCCATGAAGGCCATCAAACGTTCCGCACGCCGCGAACGTGTCTCGGTTTCGAACTGGGCGAGGACGAGGCTCACTGAAGCCGTGCGCCATACCTGGCCGGAGGACTACTTCACTCTTTTCGGGGCCCTGGACGATTCCGATCTGGCGAGACCTCCACAGTCGGATCTCGCCATGGACGTGGAACGGCAGACCTTGTGATGAAGTTCTGCCTCGATACCGATACGTGCATCAACTCCATGAAGGGAAGATATCCCCACTTGGCCAAAATGCTCGGACGGTTCGAGCCGGCGGACTTCGGCATTCCCGCCATTGTGTACGCCGAGCTGCTGCTGGGTATCTTGAAGAGCCCTGAACCCGCCAAAACACGCGGTATCGTGGAGGCCTTTCTGGCGCCCTTCGAGATCATCCCCTTCGATCGGTCTGCCGCGCAGGAATATGCCAAGGTCCGTCATGACCTGGAAATTCAAGGTACTCCGATCGGCCCCAACGATCTCATAATCGCAGCCACTGCCCGCGCCCGGAATCTCACGCTGATCACCCATAATACTTCCGAATTCCATCGGGTCAGAGGCCTGGCAACCGAAGACTGGTCGATTATCATTTGACCGCTCCTGTTGCCACGTCATTCCTCCGGCGCGAACTGCCCGCCGCAATTCGGCTGGTATAGGCGCAGGCCGCTTCGCCGCAACCCTTCGATCCATGCGGAGGAATCCACCAGCACCATGGCCCAATCCTCGAAGTGTGGAGGAGCGGGATTCGCGTCGTCGCAACCGGTTTGGCCAACTGGATTCGGGAGTACCTTGGACTTGTCCCTTTCCCTTCTCCCGCTTTGCGCTATAGTTGCGGAATGGAAAAGCCCGACTCCTTCGATTTTTGGTATGCAGTCAACAATACCCACGTCATCCGCAGCCCGCGCCAGCAACTGGAAACCTTTGGCAACACGGTAATTGACTACCACCTCCTCACTGAACCGATGGATCTCGTCAACAAAACCCGGGTCCGCGAGGGACGGATCGAGGCCTACAAGCCCCAGATCCTCACCCCCGACCACTTCTCCCGGACCCTGCTGGAGGGTTTCGGCGACGAGGCCAGCGCCTACGTCGACTGGCTGCGGGGCCACGAGAAAGACCTGGCCATTCTCCAGTACGGCTTCTCGATCCGTAAAATCGAGGTCAAAGAGCACCTGCTGAGCGACAACATGACGCTGGTCGCCGACCGCATCAACACCGACCTGGAACAGGCGGACAGCCCGCTTAGCGCCCTGGTGATCGGCGTGGACGAGCCCTGGGAGGTCTGCCTGATCAAGCTCATGGTCGACATGACCCGCAGCTCCATGGCGGGCAACCTGCGCGAATTCGCCAAAGACCCCCACGGCATACGCCGCGAGATCGAGCAGGCCTTCCAGCGCGCACGGGGCAACCGGGGCCGCATTGAGGAACTGGGGCGGCTTCTCCAGAAGCACCAGCTCTTCGAGGAGTACGAGGATCGCTTTTTCCAACTGGTGCGTTCCGCATGAACCCGCACACCGACATCTCCCCTACCCTCGCGGCGCCGCCCAAGCTCGGCAAGGGGGGCTCCTGGGTCGAGATCGACCTCGACACGCTCGCGTCCAACATCCGGGCTACGCGTCTCGCCTGCCGTCCGGAAACCCAGATCATGTTTGTGGTGAAATCCGACGCCTACGGGCACGGCCTGGTCCCCGTCGCTCAGCGGGCCGCCCGCGATGGGATTCGCTGGTTCGCCGTTGCCTACCTGGAGGAAGCCCTCCAGCTCCGCGCCGGGGTTCCCGAGGCTGAAATCCTGGTTCTTGGCGTAGTTGATCCCGCCTATACCGAGGACCTGCTGCGCGGACACATCACCCCCGTCGTCGTCAGCGCCCAGCACGGACGAGAATTCGCCGCCGCGGCCGACGCGCTCGGAGGCTGCCTGTCCGTTCATCTCAAGGTGGACACCGGCATGGGACGGCTGGGGATTCCCTGGCAGGAGGCCGAGGCGATCTACGAGCAGCTCTCCACCCTCCCGGGGATCGAGGTCGGCGGGCTCTGCAGCCACTTCGCTGCCGTCGAGCCCACCAATCCCGCGCTCGCCGCCAGCCAAATGGACCGGCTCCAGAGTCTTCCCGCCTTTTCCAGAGCGGGCATCCTGCGCCATGCATCCAGCAGCCGGGCCTTCCTGTTTAACCCGCAGTGGGACTACGAGGCCATCCGGGCCGGCATCATGCTCTACGGCTACGGCAGCTCCGATCCGCGCATGCGCGTACAGACCCAGCCGATCCTCTCCTGGAAAACCCAGGTCACCCAGGTGAAGTCCGTCCCGGCTGGTTTTCCCGTCGGCTACTACAGCGCCTACCGCACGTCCGCTCCCACCGATATCGCCACCATCGCCGTCGGCTACGCCGATGGCTACCCGCGCCACTTGAGCAACCGCGGCCACGTGCTTATTCGAGGCCGCCGGGTTCCCGTGGTGGGCCGTATCAGCATGAACTGGATAACGGCCGATCTTGGCCCCGACAGCGGCATTGAGCGCGGGGACGAGGTTGTGCTGATCGGCCAGCAAGGCGAGGCCAGCATCTGGGCCGATGAAATCGCCGGCCAGTGCCGCACCATCGCCTATGAAGTGCTCACCAGCATCCGCGCCACAGCCCGCCGGGTTTATTCGGGACGCTAAACGCCACGACCGGCATGCCGGCCCTCGCGCCTAGGTGATACCTGTTGTTCTACACCTAGTTGCGGCACCTGTGGGCCTTTCCCTTGACGACCGAGGCGGATCACGTGTACTGTCATCTTGTACAGTTAAGGAGTC
>CBFGVE010000151.1:0-6300 GCA_965651915.1 uncultured bacterium | reverse complement strand
AGCTCGAGACAATGATCGCGACGAAGATTGCCACCCCATCTTCGTCCCGATCGTTGTCCCGATCTTCGTCGATTCCCTCACGGTCTCCAGCCCCAGCACAACACCCGCCCTCACCCCTTCCCCTCTCATATCTCCATCAGCGGAAACGCCCGGCCAAGGATAAGCCGGCTGTCGGTGCGGAGGTGGCGCTCGAGGACCGTCGCATAGATGGAGCGGAAGTCGCAGGTGTGGCGCAGGTCGCCCCGTTCAAGGTCCCCGGGGGCGAGGCTGGGGAACGCGCCGTGCAGGCCGGGGCGGATGCGCCCGCCGCACAGGAATACCGGGGCGGCCGCGCCGTGGTCGGTTCCCCCGCTGGCGTTCTCCGCCACACGGCGCCCGAACTCGCTGAAGGTCATCACCATCACCCGCTCGTGGTTCCCCTGGGCCTTGATGTCGCGCATGAAGGCGCCGAGCGCGTCGCCCAGCTCCTGGAGCAGTCGCTGGTGGGTGCCCGCCTGTCCGGTATGGGTGTCGTAGCCGCCCTGCGAGACGTAGTAGATCCGGGTGGGCATGCCACCGCCGATCAGCCGGCCTACGAGGGAAAGGTCGTTTGCGAGCCGCGAGCGGGGATAGTCCACCAGGTTCGCCGCGCGGCCCACCACCTGCTGGATGCGCTCGGAGCTTACCTGGGCATCGAGTTCCACCCGCCGCAGAAAATCGAGCGGCGCGGCCGATTCGGCCTGGAGGCCGCCGAGGCTCTGGATGCTCCCGCCCGCGTTGGCATGCCCGTCCGGGGCGTCGTCGCCGGCGTCGTCCATCATGGCTGGCTCCTCCTCCATGGCCACCGCCTGCATCGCGCCCTGCGCGTCGTCCCGGCGTCGGTACTGGCGGGGATCGGCAAAGGTGATTCCCTTGGGCGCGGCCCCGGCGAAGGCCTGGGGCGTCTGGCTGCCTAGCGCGATGCCCACCGAGGCGTCCTCGCCCGGGCACGCGTTGTCGAAGTAGCGCCCTAGCCAGCCGTGGCGCTCGAAGCGGTCGCTTTCGGAGGCGGTCTGCCAGATCTCCATCGAGCGGAAGTGCGAGCGGTTGGGGTTGGGGTAGCCCACGCCGTGAATGGCCGAGAGCAGTCCGTCGTCGTAGAGCGCCTTGAGTCCGGCGAGCGCAGGGTGGAAACCGAAATCGCCGGTGAGGGCGAGGGCCTCGCGCTCGCTGGCCGAGAGCCCGGGGCGGGCGCGGCGGTAGTGGTCGTTGCCCAGCGGGATCAGGGTGTTTAGCCCGTCGTTACCGCCCGCGAGCTGGAGCACGACGAGGATGGGGTCGCTCCGGCCGGAAAGCGCCTGGACCGCCGAGTCTTCGGCGGCGGCGTGCAGGCTTTGCAGCGTCGCCTGGAGAAAGCCGGGAATGGTGGCCGCGGTAGCGCCCCCCACGAGGGTGCTGCGTAGGAAGGCGCGGCGGGTCTGGAGCCGGGGGCTGTTCATGGTGCGGTTCTCCTCGGGTTCGGCCGGCCGGGCTGGTGGTGGGCGATCATGGGTTACACGAGCTGGTAGTGGGGTGTGCTCATCATTTGCTGGAGCAGGGTGCGCAGTTCCCGCTGGGTCCATTCGGACGGCGGCGGCATTGCGGCGAGCAGGCGGTCGAGTGCAGCCTGGTCCGCCGGACCGAGCGAGTCCTGGTAGAGGCGGAAGCACAGGCGCTCCCGCAGGCCGCCTAGATCGCGGGTCTGGCGAACCCATTCAAGCACCGTAGTCAGGTCCGGCGCCTGCCGGTTGCGGCCTTGGAGAAACTGGACGGCGTAGTTGTAGCGCAGCAGCAGCGAGGACGGCGTGATCCACGCCAGCCCACCGTCCCAGCCCTTGACGTTGGGCGGGGCGAACAGGATCTGGCCCAGCGAGCGAAGCGCCCCGTCGCACTGCTGCGGGGGCGGAAGCGGAGTCTCCAGCAGGCGCGCCGAGCCAACCAGCCACTGCACCGGACTCTTCACCTGGCTTCGCCGGGCCTGGCCGCTGTAGAACGCCCGGCTCAGAAACATCTCCCGAAGCACGGGGACCAGCTCGTAGTTGGCCTGGCGGAGGCGGGCGGCGAGGGATTCCGCCAGCTCCGCTCCGGGATTCTCATAGGCGAAGAAGGTCCAGAGCTTGCGGACGATGAAGGCGGCTGCGCGGGGCTGCTCCAGCAGGATGCGGATGATGTCGGCGCCATCGAAATTTCCTCGCTGGCCAAAGAAGCTCTTCTCGCCCGGATCGTGGAGAAAGGCGCGGAACTGATAGGCCCAGCGCTCGCGCTCGATGCTCCAGCCGGTGAACGCCCGGGCCGACTCGCGGATATCCTCCTCGGTGTAGTGGCCCTCGCCAAGGGTGAACAGCTCCATCAGCTCGCGGGCGTAGTTCTCATTGGGGGCGCGGCGGTTGCTGCGGGCGTTGTCGAGCCAGTGCAGCATCGCGGGATCCTGGGAGATGGCGAAGAGCATATCGCGCCAGTTGCCGGCGGCATGCTCGCGCAGCGTCTGGTTCTGCCGCCACATCGCGTAGGCGCTATTCACCTTCTGGTGGCTGGTGGCGAAGTGCCCATGCCAGAACAGGGTGAGCTTCTCCTGAAGGGGGTGCGGCCCGTCGCGCATCCGCTGGAGCCACCACATCCGCAGATTGAGCAGGCGACGCTGATCCTCGCGGCGCAGCATGCCCTGGCGCTCCCGCCGCTCCTCGTCGGGCAGATCGCGCAGCTCCCGGGGATAACCCCGGCGCGAAGCCTCCTCGTCTATCCAGCCGGGAGGATCGACCGGGCCGGGATTGCGGACGAACGCCAGCAGGCGGTCCACGGTAGCTTCAGGCCCCCGGCGCACAGCCTCGCCTATCTCGCTGGGCGTGGACCCGAACCCTGCCCGGTTCAGCAGGTGGGCAGCGGCGAAGCGGTCCCATTCGGATTGTGAAATAGGTTCGAGCATGGGCGGACTAATCCTTGAGCCAAGAACGCACTGGACGAGGTGGTTATTGCACGCCCCAAAAAAATACGCTCACCACCAAAATGCACAAATGGACGGTCTGAACGAGTTGCAGCCTTTATCTGAAACGAAAAAAGGCGGCGGCTTGCGCCGCCGCCTGTCGGTTTTCGGTTGCTAGAAGCTCCAGGCTAGGCTGGCCTGGGTGCGGAGGTCGGCCGCGCCGGAAAGGCCTTCGTCGCCGTTGTAGATGGGTAGCTCCACGTTGAGACCGGCCTGCAGGCTGGGTCCCCAGACGAGGTGGACGGCCGGGCCGGCGTAGGCGCCGCGCTTCACCGAGGTGGATGCTTCGCCGTCGGTCTCGTTGCGGTCGCGCCATTCGCCCGAAACGTCGAGGCCAATTCGCAGGCTGCGGGCGCCTTCGTTAAGCACGAAGCGGTGAAGTCCCACCCTCCACGACCACTCGTCGCCGAAGCGGTAGCCGTAGTCGCCCTCGCTGCGGGCGCTGTACTGCGTGGTGCCTCTCGCCATCCAGTCGCCCTGCCGCAGCACGGCGTTCGCCCCGAAGAGCGCATCCCACGATCCGCTGCCCAGCGCGAGGTGGTGGCCCATGGAATGCCCCACGGCCGGCATCGCGACGGCTTCGCCGTGGACCTCTCCCGCGTGGCCCGCCAGGAGCATGCCTTGGTGCGCGGCGGGCATTGCGGCCGGCTGCTCGCTGCGGAGCGCGTCGGTGTCGCCGGTGGGCATTTTCACGCCGGCGAACAGATCGACCCGCAGGTGGCGCGGGCCATCCATGCGGCGTACCGCCCGGTACAGGCCCAGCAGGGTCGCGTCGCCCATGCCAGATTCGGTCTCGCCGTCGAGATCGCGGTGGAGGTAGGGCACGCCGAGCTGGACGGCGAACCGTTCGCCGAGCCAATGGCTGAACGCGATCTGGGTGCTGTGGCTATCCAGTGCGCTGCCGCCGCCGGAAGGCCGGTCGTAGCTGCTGAAGCTGTGGAACAGACTCAGCGAATTCTGGCCGCCGGCTTCGGCAGCGGCTACATGGGTGGCGTGGATGCTGCAGGCCCCGGCGGTGCCTGCGGAAAGGGCCAGTACGGCCCCAATGACGATGATTTTCTTCATTAAAAGTAGTTCTCTTGATTAACAGGATGATACGGAAGGGACGGGTGCCCAGGCATTCCTGGGCGGAATGCCGTTGCAGGCGGGAAGATGGGGGGAAGCGCGAACCAGCGGGCGCGCAGGGAGCCGTGCAGGAGTTCGCGGCCTAGGCGGCCAGCCGGGGCGGTGGGACGGGCGGGGCGTCGCGCAAATGCCGGGCGGCGGAAAGTTCCCGGGCGGGAAAAGCAAAGCGGGTCGGGGCGCGCAGACGGGCCCGGTCGGCTTCGGGAGCGAGGCCGGCAAGGCGGAACTCGTCGCGGGACAAGGTGGCCGGGGCTTCCGAGGGGTCGCTTTCGGCGGAGCGGGCCTCCTTGATCGCCCGGCACATGTCGCAGGGGTTCTGCCCATCAAAGGTGCGGCGAATGCCGGATTCGAGGTCGCCCTCGGCGGTGTAGCGCACCAGCATGCCAGTCCACGCCACGCTCTGGAGCACGGCCCAGTGCCCACCACTGAGGAGGCAGGCTAGAAGCACCAGAAACAGGCGTTGGAATACGCGGTGAAACATGGGGGGATGAGATGGTGGGCCCAGTAGGACTCGAACCTACGACCAAAAGATTATGAGTCTCCTGCTCTGACCAACTGAGCTATGGGCCCGGGTATGAGGGAAAACCCCATTCAAGCCGCTTGGGCTCCCAAGGTCAATCTTTTCTAGGCGGCGGGAAGCAGGGTGCCCGAGCCATCGACCGGCCAGCGCTGGATGAAGCTGCGCTGTTCGACGGTGAGGTTCACCCGCATGAGGCCCTCGATGTACTCGATGGCCTCGGTGGCGGCCATGCCGTGGAGGCGCTTGAGCAGGCAGGCCAGCACCACCCCGGTGCGGCCTACTCCGGCGTTGCAGTGGACCACAGTGTTCTCTGTCCGCAGCCCCTCGATCATCTGGCCGACGAGCCGGGAGATCTCGGCGCATTCTGGGGCGGTGAAATCCTGGATCGGGCAGCGCGTCACCGCGATGCGGCGGCGGGCATACTCCCTGAGCAGGTCGCGCTTCGCCTTCTTCGCCAGCTCCTCGTCGGTGACCAGGGGAATGGCGCGGTTGATGTGGTGGCGGCGGTAGGTGCCCATGAGCTGGTTGAACGGGTCGTAGGGCCCGAAGGGCATCGGGCTCGCATAGAGGTAGCGAGCCGAGCGCACCGGGATGCGGATGAAGTTCTTGCTGTTTTTCCAGGGGAACATGGCGGCGGCTGGGGGTCAGCGGAGGGTTTCGAGAAGGTCGCCGCGCTGGGCGCTGCCTTCGAGAAGGGTGGCCTGGGAGGCGGCGGGACCAACAGACTGGATCTGGATGAGCCCCTTCACCCGCCCGGGCATGACGTCGATGACGTTGCCAGTGATGGGGTCGGTGATGCGGCGGCCCTCGGCCCGCACGTTGAAGCGGTCACCGACAGCCAGGCCAACGTTGGAACCGCCGTTGACCACCACCAGGTCGGGACCGCCCTCGGCGACGCGCGGCTGCCAGGCGAGGACGGGCATCTGGTGTACGACGCGCTTCACCGCGTCGCGCATCGCCTGCTCGGTGGCGCTGCCCAGCGGGGTCTGGAAGAAGGTCTCGCCGCCGAAGGCCATGCCCTGGTAGTTCACCGAGCCCCCGAAACCGGAGCGACGGGCCGAGCCCTGCGACTTGACCGAAATAATGATTTCGCCGCTCTCGATGTCGGTCACATAGACGTTCATCGCCACCCGGGCCTTGGAGCCCATGGCCCAGGCCCGTCCCTTCCGGCTGGCAAACCAGCCCGAGCTATCGTTGGTGACGGTGAAATCGGTGATCACGCCGCGGACGTGGTACTGGGCGTTCTTGAGGCGGCCCCGGCCCACCTTGCCCTCGCTGCGGAACAGCTCGCGGCCCTGCATGACGATCTCGCCGATCACGTCGCCGAGGTACTTTCGCTCCAGCACGACGAAGCGTTCGGCATCGAGCAGCTCGGTGATCATCAGGTCGGCCATGCCGTCGCCGAGGTTCCACTTGCCGGAAAAGTTCGCTCGGTTCTCGAAGGAGGTGACCGCCAGGACCGGCTTGATGACGCGTGGATCGTGCTTGGACTTCGTAGTGGCGCAGCCCGCCAGCAGCAGGGTGGCCAGGGCCGGGACGGCGAGAATGAAGAGGAAGGAGCAGAGGCGGCGGAGCGGCATGGGCTACTTCTTCTTGGGGGCGATCTCGCGCACCGCCTTGAGCACTTCGTCGGGATAGAGGGGCTTGTGGAAGAGGCGCTTCACGTTTGGGAACTGGC
>CBFGVE010000150.1:0-6311 GCA_965651915.1 uncultured bacterium | reverse complement strand
GTGAGCAGCTCGGCCATGGACTTGAGTTTTTCCAGCTTCTCCAGGATCTCCTCGCGCCGTTTGCGCTGTACATCCACCACCTGCGGGGGGGCTTTGCTGGTGAACTGCTCGTTGGCTAGCTTGGCCTCGACCCGCGACAGCTCGTCGCTCAACGCCTTGCGCTGGTCCTCCAGCTTGGCCCGCTCGCGCTCGACGTCGATCAGGCCCTCCAGCGACAGGAACACCATGCCCATGCTACTGAGCAGCCCGGGGCTCATCTGGGTGGGAGCGAAGTCGGGGTCGATGGTCAGACTCTCGGCCCGCAGCGCCGCCTTGAGCGCATCCTCGGCCGCCTTGAGCGGCGCGACCAGCTCGGGCCGGGCGGGCTTGATGCTGAACTTGACCCAGGCCGACGGGGCGACCTCGTTCTCGGTGCGCAACTGGCGGGCGGCGCGCACCAGCTCGTAGCGGTCGTCGATGAAGGCGATGCCCTCGGGGGTGATGCCCAGCGCGGCGCGCTCGGCCTCGCTCCACGCCACCGGCCAGGGGGCGCGCTGGATGGATTCGTGGGCGCGGTTGTATTCCATCACGTGCCACAGCTCCTCGGTGAGGAAGGGCATGAGCGGATGCAGTAGCTTAACCGACTGCGCCAACGTGTAGTGCATGAGGTGCAGCACGGTGCGCTTGCGCGCGGCATCGCTGCCGTTGAGATCCTGCTTGGCATACTCGACGTAGCGGTCGCAGAACTGGTGCCAGACAAATTCGTACAAGGTCTTGGCGTAGTCGTTGAAGCGGAAGGCCTCCAGATTCGCGTTGGCCTCGGCCACCGCCTGGTGCAGCTTGCCCAGCAGGTGGCGGTCGTCGTCGGTCAGGTCTGCCGCCGCGAACTGCGGACGTTCCAGGTCACAGGCGGCGAGGTCGAAGCCCTCGGCGCGCCCGGTGTGCATGGCGAGAAAGCGGGAGGCGTTCCAGATCTTGGTGCCGAAGTTGCGCCCCAACTCGAACTTCTCGTCGGAGACGTAGACATCCTGCCCGGTGGCGGTGAGCATGATCAGGCTGAAGCGCAGGGCGTCGGCGCTGTATTTTTCGATGATCTCGATCGGATCGATGGAGTTGCCGAGGCTCTTGCTCATCTTGCGGCCCTGGCTGTCGCGCACCGTGCCATGGATGTAGACCTTGCTGAAGGGGGCGTCGCTCATGAACTCGTAGCCCGCCATGATCATGCGCGCCACCCAGAAGAAGATGATCTCGGAGGCGGTGGCGAGGTCGCTGGTGGGGTAGTAGAACTTGAGGTCCTCGGTCTTCTCGGGCCAGCCGAACACGCTGAACGGCCAGAGCCACGAGGAGAACCAGGTATCGAGCACATCCTCGTCCTGGCGCACGTGGGCGCTGCCGCAGGAGGGGCAGGCCTCCGGGGTTTCGCGGGCCGTCCACTGGTGGTCGCAGTGGTCGCAGTAGAAGACCGGAATGCGGTGGCCCCACCAGATCTGGCGGGAGATGCACCAGTCGCGGATGTTCTCCATCCAGTCGAGGTAGACTTTGTTCCATCGGTCGGGGACAAATTCGACCCGGCTTTCGCGCACCGCCTTGATCGCGGGCTCGGCGAGCGGCTTCATCCGCACGAACCACTGCTTGGATAGCCGAGGCTCGACGACAGTGTCGCAGCGGTAGCAGTGCCCCACCGCGTGGCGATGCTCCTCGGTCTTGACCAGTACGCCCGAGGCCTCGAGATCGGCGAGGAGCTGCTTCCGGCAGGCGAAGCGGTCCATGCCGGCATAGGGCCCGGCGTTCTCGTTCATCGTGCCGTCGCCGTTCATGATGTTGATCGGCTCCAACCCGTGGCGGTTGCCCATATCGAAGTCGTTAGGATCGTGGGCCGGGGTCACCTTGACCACTCCGGTACCGAAGGAGCGGTCGACAAAGTCGTCGAAGATCACCCGCATGGGACGGTTGAGGATGGGCAGGAGAATGGTCTTCCCTTCGAGATAGGCGTAGCGCTCATCCTTGGGGTTCACCGCCACCGCGACATCGCCGAGCATGGTCTCGGGCCGAGTGGTAGCCACCACGACCATCTCGTCCGAACCCTCCACCGGATAGCACAGGTGGTAGAGCTTGCCGGCTGTATCCTGGTGCTCGCTCTCCTCGTCGGACAGCGCGGTGTGGCAGCGGGGGCACCAGTTGATGATGTAGTGGCCGCGGTAGATCAGGTCCTTTTCGTAGAGGCGAATGAACACCTCCTTGACCGCGTTGCTCAGCCCCTCGTCGAGGGTGAATCGCTCGCGGTCCCAGTCGCAGGAGGCCCCCAGCTTCTTGAGCTGGCTGTTGATGGTGCCGCCGTACTGCTTGCGCCATTCCCACACCCGGTCGACGAAGCCGTCGCGGCCGAGGTCGTGGCGGCTCTTGCCCTCCTTCTTGAGCGCCCGTTCGACCACGTTCTGGGTGGCGATGCCGGCATGGTCGGTTCCCGGGATCCACACCGCGTTGCGCCCCTGCATGCGCCGCCAGCGGACGAGGACATCCTGGAGGGTGTTGTTGAGGGCATGCCCCATGTGGAGGATGCCGGTCACGTTAGGCGGAGGAATCACGATGCAGTAGGGCTCGCGGCCATCGCCGGGCTTCTCGGTGAACGCGTGTTCGCGCATCCACGCGTCGTACCACTTCTGCTCGATCGCGTGGGGGTCGTAGTTCTTTGCCGGCTCAGCCATGGGTCTCTTCCTTCGCTTTCTTCTCATCTAGAAACATCTTGTACTCGACACTGTCCACAAGCGCCTCCCACGAGGCCTCGATGATATTCTCCGAAACGCCCACGGTGCTCCAGCTCTGGTGCTGGTCGGAGGATTCGATCAGCACCCGGGTCTTGGCGGCGGTGTGCTCCTCGGGATCGAGGATGCGCACCCGGTAGTCGGTGAGGACGACATCGGCGATCTGCGGATAGAAGCGGATCAGGGCCTTGCGCAGCGCGTTGTTCAGCGCGTCGACCGGGCCGTCGCCCTCTCCGGCCATGTGCTCGCTTTCGCCTTTCACCCTGATCTTGATGGTCGCCTCGCTGATCGGCGCATCGGTCTGGCTTCGCTTCTCGACGATGACGCGGTAGCCCTCCAGCTCGAAGAAGGGGATATGGGCCTTGAGCACCTTCTGGATCAGCATGTTGAACGAAGCCTCGGCAGCCTCGAATTCGTAGCCCTCCTTCTCCAGGCGCTCCAGCTCGCGCAGGATGTCGCGGATCTCGGGGGACGACTTGTCCACCTTGAGCCCCATCTCCATCGCCTTGAGCAGAATGTTGCTGCCGCCGGACAGCTCGGAAATAAGAACGCGGCGGGAGTTGCCCACCCGTTCGGGGTTGATGTGCTCGAAGCTGTGGGCATTCTTGCGGATGCCATCGACGTGCATGCCCGCCTTGTGGGCGAAGGCGCTCTCGCCGACAAAGGGCGCCTTGCTATCGGGGCGCTTGTTGGTGAGTTCGGAAACCACGCGCGACACCTCGCGCAGCCGCACGAGGTGCTCCGGGTTGCTGAGGCAGGTCATGCCCATCTTGAGCAGCAGGCTGGGAATGATCGAGCAGAGGTTGGCGTTGCCGGTACGCTCCCCGAATCCATTGATGGTGCCCTGCACATGGATCGCTCCGGAGAGGATGGCCTCCAGCGAATTGGCCACCGCGCATTCGGAATCGTTGTGCGTATGAATGCCGATGGGCGTGGTGAATTGCTTGGCTACCTCGGCGACGATCGCGCGCACCTCGTGCGGCAGGGTACCGCCGTTGGTGTCGCAAAGCACGAGGCGGTGAGCCCCGGCATCGGCGGCGGCCTTGAGGGTGCCGAGGGCATGGCCGGGGGAATCCTTGTAGCCGTCAAAAAAGTGCTCGGCGTCGTAGATCACCTCGCGGCCCTGCTCGCGGAGGAAGCGGACGGTGTCGCCGATCATCGCGCGGTTCTCCTCCTCGGTGGTGCGGAGAACGTCGGCGACGTGGAGCTTCCAGCTCTTGCCGAAGATGGTGGCGACGGGGGTGCCGGCCTCGATCAGAGCCTGGCAGCCGAGATCCTCGGCGGCGCTGCGGCCCGCGCGGCGGGTGCTGCCGAAGGCGGCGATCTTCGCGTTGCGCAGCTCGTACTTTTTAATCTCCTTGAAGAAGGCCATGTCCTTGGGGTTGGAGGCCGCGTAGCCGCCCTCCACATAGTCCACGCCGAACTCGTCGAGCAGGCGGGCAATGCGGATCTTGCCCACGCCGGAGAAGGCAATGCCTTCACCCTGGGCGCCGTCGCGCAGTGTCGTGTCGTAGATCTCGATTTTTTTCATAGGGTTGGTTCCTGGCTTGAATTCTTCAGGAGGCGAGGTCCAGCTCAAAGGCGGCATGCAGCACCCTCGCGGCCTGGTCGGCATCTTCACGGCGGATGACCACCGAGATCTTGATTTCCGAGGTGCTGATCATCTGGATATTGATGCCGGCCTGGGCCAGCGACTCGAACATGCGGTAGGCCACCCCGGAGTGGCTGCGCATGCCGACCCCGACGATGCTGATCTTGGCGATGTCCTCGTCGCACAGCACGCCCTCGACGCCGATGCCGGTGTCGAGGCCCGCAACCACCGCGCGGGCGCGTTCGAGGTCGTCGAGCGGCACGGTGAACGAAAGATCGGTGTGGCCCGCCGCGCTCACGTTCTGGACGATCATGTCAACCACCACGTTTGCGCCTGCGAGGGCCTGGAATATCCGGGCCGCGACGCCCGGGCGGTCGGGAAGCCGTTCGAGGGTGATCTTGGCCTGGTTGCGGTCGCAGGCCACGCCGCGCACTACGATGGATTCCATATTGGCAACCTCCTTCTTGACCCGGGTTCCGGGATTTCGGTTGAAGCTGGAGAGCACCTCCAGCTCCACGTCGTACTTCTTGCCGAACTCGACTGAGCGGGACTGGAGCACCTTGGCCCCCAGGCTCGCGAGTTCGAGCATCTCGTCATAGGAAATTTCATCTAGCTTGCGCGCCTCCGGCACGATCCGCGGATCAGCGGTATAGACGCCATCCACATCGGTGAAGATCTGGCAGAGATCGGCCTTGAGCGCAGCGGCCAGCGCGACGGCGGTGGTGTCGGACCCTCCCCGGCCAAGCGTGGCCACATCCGCTGTGGGCGTGCTGCCCTGGAACCCCGCCACAATGACCACCTGGCCCCGCTCCAGCGCCTGCCGGATGCGCACCGGGTTGATCTCGGTGATCTTGGCCTTGGTGTGTACGCCGTCGGTGCTGATGCCCGCCTGGGGGCCGGTCATCGAGATCGCGGGGGTGCCCATGGCGTGCAGGGCCATGGCGAGAATGGAGACCGAGATCTGCTCGCCGGTGGCGAGCAGCATGTCCATCTCGCGGTCCTCGGGCCGCGCGTTGACTTCGCGGGCCAGGCGGATGAGGTTGTCGGTGGTCTTGCCCATCGCACTGACCACGACCACGACCCCGTTGCCCTGGTCGCGGGTCTCGCGGACGCGCTGGGCGACCCGGCGCATGCATTCCGCATCCGCGACCGAGCTGCCGCCGTATTTCTGTACAACCAGTGCCATCAGAAAATCCTTTCAAAAAGCGACGCGACATCGCCGTCGTCCACGCATCCCAAGCTGCCCATCTGGCAGGCCTCCTCGGTAAAGGCGGCCGCATCATCCGCGCCCACCTCCTCGCCAAACAGCAGCAGCGGCAGCGGGCCCGACTCCACGGTACCCCGCTCCACCGACACCCGGCTGCCAACCGCGACCAGCAGCCGGTAGGGCCGGTAGGCCTCCAGCACATCGTGCAGCGGCGCAATCAGGCCGGTGTCAATTCGCTCCAGCCAGCGCACCTTCTCCGCCGCGCTCCCGAAACGGCCACCCAATCCCGGGGCCTGCACATGCACCAGCAGCACGTCGCCCTGTCGCAGCGCCTCCGCGACCTGCGCCAGGTTGAAGGCCGGGCGGCGCTCCGCGACCGCCTCGACCAGCGGCTCCATGGGGATCGGGGCGAGCCCCTCCAGCCGGCCCAGCCCCTGCACCCAGTCGGCCTCGGCCATAACCGAGCCCGGCTTCCAGCGGAGCGCGTCCGCCTGGCGCGCCCGGACGGGCACCCCGCCCGCCCACAGCAATACCCCATTGGCGGGATTCTCGCCCAGGTCCACCCGTACTTCGTTCACCGAGTGGGCGGACAGCAGCGCGGCGGAGTCCTCGCGAAGACGGTTCAGCAGCGCCCCCACCTTCCCGCCGCCGAGCGGGCGGTCCACTATCTGCTCCATGCAGAGTACCGGATGCGTGCCCTCAGGCCAATCGGATTCTTCCCCTCGGAAGGCCGCCGCGAAGGCACCAGGCCGCAGGGCTTTCAGCTCGGCTA